>JBJXHA010000385.1:0-2820 GCA_046160275.1 Bacteroidia bacterium
GCCATTTTTTACTACCTTTGCGCTGGCGCAATGAGGGCATGGCACTTGTATTTTTATCTCGCACATAAAAACGCAAAGTTATGACTTTTTTGCGCTTTTTTTATCATACATTTTGCTACACAACCAAGTATCTTACGGAAATGCAACAGTTTCCAACAGCAATGCAAAGTGAAAAGGTGAGGCAGTTACAGGAGAAGCTAAAGTAGGCTATTTTATTGTGTTCTATACAAAAAGTTCTGAACCTGTCGAAGAGTTCAGAACTTTTTACGATTTTCCTTTATTCTTTCCCTAAGCACAAGTGAGTAAAAAACGAAGAAAACAACACACACACAAACAACTGATTATCAATTACTTAATATTATTATTCACTATTCATTTTTAACTATTCACTACTTATTTCAAATACACCACACAATCTACCCTTGTTCCATAAAGCAATTCTTTGGGCGGGTTTTCTAAACGCACCTTGATTTCGCGCACGCGCCTGTCTTCTAATTTCCCTAATTCATCAGAAAAGAGGGATTTTTGACGCAAATAGGGCGAAACTTCCGACACTTTTCCTGTGGCAATTTCCTTAGAAGAACCTTGCAATCTAATGCCTGCTTTTTGCCCAATTTCAATTTTCCCTGCAAATAACTCGTCCATTTCTGCCACCACTACCGTAGGCGCGACAGGTGCGAAGTCGCCAATACTCGTATTCGTTGCCAAAAACGAACCCACAATTATCTCCACTGACAACATTTTGCCCGAAGTGAGCGCGTAAATATTCTTTTTCGCTCTTTCCGCTTTTGCCACCTCCAAATCCGCTTTTAGCTCCGCAATTTTTGCCGATAAATTGCTTTTTTGCGCACTTGCATTGTCTTTCAAGGCAATATAATTATTTTTTTGCGCGGATAAATTTCGCTTTTGTGCACGTGCAATGTCAGTTTGCGCTTGGGCTACTTTTTGTTGCGCTTTGATATTGTCAATTTGTGCTTGCAAATTCGCTTTTTGTCCTTGCAAACGCTCCACTTCTGCCTTTGCCGTTTTCAGTTGATTTTCGGCATTGTCAAAATTCACACGCGTTTCTGCCCCTTTTTGATACAAACCTTCGGTTCTGTTAAAGGTTTTTTGCGCCAATTCTACGGCAAGTTGCGCCTTCGCAATGTCTTTTTCAAAATTACGAATGAGTGTTTGTTGCGTTTGCGTTTGCACCTCTTGTGCCTCAACTTGTGCGGCTTGTGCAGCGATTTGCGATTCCTGCGATTGCACCTGAACTTCTTGCGATTGCACTTGCTCGTCTTGCGCACGCACTTGCGTATCTTGCGTTTTTACCTGCACTTCTTGCGCCGCAATTTGCGCCTCTATTTTCTTCATTTTTGCGTCTTCTACCTCATGCGAAAGTACACAAAGCAAATCTCCTGCTTGCACTTCCGAACCCGCCTTTATCAACAACTGCTGCACAGTACCCGATGCTTCGGGATATAACTTGATAATTTTTTGTTCAGGCTCAACTCTTCCTAAACCAACCGCTTTTTCGGGTACAAAATCGTAGGTTTTTTCTTTCGCATCTATCGAATCTTGCTTCATTTTTGCTTTTTCGACTTCTGTTGGCTCTTTTTTACAAGCAACCGCCAGCAAAGCCAAGCTCATCAAAAGGTAAGTAAACTTATGCATAAAATATATAAGTAATTGATTGTTAATACATTTAATTTGTAAAATGGATATAAAAAGAGGAATTAACTCTTTCACCTAAACCCTAATACAAACGTTTTCCTAGCTTGACTTGTTCTAAAAAATCATAACTAAATCTTTCTCATATTTGTTATCTCCTTGTCAAATTTTGCATTTTTCGCATATATAAAAAATATGGATTCACTTACACAGATTGTTTTAGGAGCAGCCGTTGGGGAAGCAATTTTAGGAAAAAAGGTAGGAAATAAGGCAGCTCTTTGGGGAGCAATGCAGGTACTATCCCTGATTTAGATGTTTTTCTTTCTCCTTTTCTGACTGAAATTCAAGGGCTTGTGGTTCATCGTGCCTTTTCTCATTCGATTACGTTTGCGGTATTGCTCGCGCCTTTGTTGGGTTGGTTGGTGCATAAATATGTTTATAAGGAAAAATGGGCAACGCTGCGAGAATGGCAATGGCTCTCGTTTTGGGCTTTGTTTACACATCCTCTGTTAGATTGTTTTACGAATTGGGGAACGCAGTTGTTCAATCCTTTTAGCAATTATCGGGTAGCATTTAACACGATTTCAGTAGTTGATCCCATTTATACCGTTCCTTTTGGCATTTGCTTATTGGTGGCACTTTTTTTACAAAGAGAAAGCAGTTGGCGCAAAACTTGGAATCAAACAGGCTTGGTTCTCAGCACTTTAATTATGGGATTGACCTGTGTTAATAAGGTTTCTTCTCATACAGCGTTTAAAAATATGTTACGCAAACAAGGCAGCAGTTCTACCAATATTTCGACTTACGCACTTCCCTTGAATTTGTTGTGGTTTGCTGTCGCAGAGGAAAATTTGGGCTATCAGGTCGGTTTGTATTCGGTGGTTGGCGACCAAAATGACATACAATTTCGCTATGTACCCAAAAATCGAAAATTGGTGGAAAAGTTGGAGGGAGATACACATTTGGAAACGCTCAATTGGTTTAGCAAGGGACAATGGACGGTTACGAAAAAAAATGATACTTTGTATTGGCATGATTTACGGTTTGGTTTGCAAAATTTAGATATGAGTGATACGGTTACTAAATATAATTTTACTTATCAGCTCGTTACCAATCAAGAAAAGAATAAAATATTGGAAGTGAAACAGATACAGCCACCCGTAGAGG
>JBJXHA010000386.1:0-5135 GCA_046160275.1 Bacteroidia bacterium
GCCATTTTTTACTACCTTTGCGCTGGCGCAATGAGGGCATGGCACTTGTATTTTTATCTCGCACATAAAAACGCAAAGTTATGACTTTTTTGCGCTTTTTTTATCATACATTTTGCTACACAACCAACAAATAATCCTTGTACGCGCTCACCGCGTACAAGGAAACAACTTAACAACCATGGAAAAACCTTATCTAAGTATTTCGATGCAAAGATAAACATTTGTTTAATATTATCCAAATAAGGTTAGACGTTTTTTGTGTTTTTTTGCTAATAGGGTGAAAAATAATTGGAGTATTATGCTTTTGATAAGTACTTTCTTTTGAAAACCTTGAGGAAAGGTGCATTTTTCGCATGAAGGTTGTTTTTATAATTGGTTCATAATAAAGTAATTAATTTCGTTTTTTGGTTAATTATTGTTAAACCCAAACATAAATTGCTGCAATTCTCGTAAATTTGTTGAGTAGTTTATCTTTTGCTTTTGTTGAAGCGCAAACTACCGCTAACTTTCGTTTACTAAATTGCATGAAAAATAGATTTAACTTATTGATTGTCATTTCTGCCATTGCATTGCTGGGAATTATCACCATGCAATTTCTGTGGATGTATAATTCCTATGGCATCAATAAGGCACTTTTTCGCAGAGAACTCAATACAGAGTTGAATCATATTATTTTAGAATGGAAAGGCAACCAATTAGAAAGTCTGTTTGATAGTGTTACCTTAAACCAAGTATTGCATAATAATGGCATTACTTCGGTCTATATTTCGCCCCAAAATTTCACGAATGTACTGCAAAAACTTGCGCATAAATTAATGGGAAATCGAGCCTTAGCCTTTCAAGATTTGGCATTGATGAATACGCTTATTTCAGAACAGTTGGAGCGCAAAGGTTTTTTCTTAAAACCTTATTACCTAGCAATTTATGAAGAACATAAATTAATTCAATGTAGCATAAAACCTACTATTTTTGAAAATACCTCTTTTAAATCAGACAGAGTTTTGCTCAATGACCGCAATTTTCCGCGCTATTCCATACAGTTGGCTTTCCCTAATGAAAGGCGATATTTTTTGGGGAAAATGTGGGGTTTGCTGTTGGCTTCTGCTTTTTTGGTATTGATTACTTTTGGCGCGTTTTTTTACCTGCTCAATGTCATTTTAAACCAGAAAAAAGTATCTGAAATCAAGAACGATTTCATTAATAACATGACACATGAATTGAAAACGCCAATAGCTACGGTTTCGGTGGCGGTGGAGGCAATTCAGCGTTTTGACGTATTGAAACAGCCTGAACGCACGCAAGAATACCTTTCAATTGCGGCAGGTGAACTCAAACGCCTTTCGATGATGGTGGAAAAAATCTTGAAAATGGCAGCTTTTGAAAAAAGTGAAATTCTATTAAATTTGGAAAAAATAGATTTGAATCGCTTGATGCAGGAAGTGATTGGTAGCATGAAATTGCAATTACCGAATCCTGTTGTATTAAGTGCTCCCTCCCCTATTTGGATAATGGCGGACAAAGTTCACCTTACAAATCTCATTTTCAACCTATTAGATAACGCCATCAAATATTCGGCTAAAAATCCTGTCATCGAATTGAAATGTTATGAATCGCAAGGAAAAGCATTTTTGCACGTTAAAGACAATGGTATTGGCATTTCAACTGCGAACCAAGAGCGGATTTTTGAGAAATTTTATCGTGTGCCTACGGGCAATTTGCATAATGTTAAGGGCTTTGGTTTGGGACTAAGTTATGTGATGGAAGTCGTCAAAAAACACAAAGGCAATATTCGTGTCAATAGTGAGGTAGGAAAAGGCAGCGAATTTATCGTAGAACTAAACGCAATTTAAATAGACGTTTTAGGGTTCGGAACTTTCTAAAAAGTTCCGAACCCTAAAAACAAACAAATCTTAAAATATGAATAAAGTACTATTGGTCGAAGACGAAGTTTTTTTAGGGCGCATCGTCAAAGAAAGCCTAGAAATGCGCGGCTTTGAGGTAAATCACGCCACAGACGGCGAGGCAGGTTGGCAGGAATACCAAACTTGGCAGCCCGATATTTGTGTGTTAGATGTGATGATGCCGCTGAAAGATGGCTTTACCTTGGCAGAGGAAATTCGCCAGCACAACAAAAACCTGCCGATTATGTTTCTCACTGCAAAATCATTGACAGATGATGTGGTGAAAGGTTTTGAAATTGGCGGAAATGATTACCTTAAAAAGCCGTTTAGTATGGAGGAATTGATAGTGAGAATTACTTCGCTTTTGAAAAGAAGCGAAGGACAAACTACGGAAAATAAAGAGGTGAAAGTGGTGGAAATTGGTAAGTTTTGGTTTGATATGGACAAGCAAGAATTGAATTTTCAAGGAGAAATTAAAAAACTTTCGCACCGAGAATCAGAATTGCTTCGTTTTTTGTATGAATATAAAAACCAAGTGATGGAGCGTGCGCCCGTATTAAAGCAACTTTGGGGAGATGACAACTTTTTTACCGCACGAAGCATGGACGTTTTTATTACAAAATTGCGCGCATACCTCAAAAAAGACAGTGGCGTTGAAATATTAAATGTGAGAGGCATCGGATACAAGTTGGTAGTAAGCGACTAAAAAGCTGCTTTCTAGCCCTAATTTAGGTCATTTTTTTTTATTTTTAACATTTTTTGCAAAAAAGACAGATTTTATTTGACAAATCCAAATTAATGTCTTACATTTGTGGTGAGAATGTTTGGAATGTATTTAACCTCTAAAATGTTAAAATAAATTTCGGACTGTTTCTATGGTCATTTTGGGTGAAAACCTTCAGTCGTAGTCACAATTTTCAGCACTACGAATGAGGGTTTTTGCCTTTTTTTGTTTTGTGGTTTCGTTAATTTTTGGGAAGTGTTAGGTGAATTTCCAAATTGAAAACCAGTTTTATAATGACCTAGTAAACAAAAGAAGAGTATCGTTGTTACAATTTTATTCTCTTATTGCTACTTTTTTATTGCGAATTGCCTTTTCGTTTTTCACTTATCATTTTCTGTTTTTTTATATTATTTTAATTTTTCAGATTATGGTTTTGTATGTAGGTAATGTCAGCTTCAATTTGTCAAGCGGCGATTTAGGTGACATTTTTAGCGAATTCGGAAAGGTTGTTAGTGCAAATGTTATCACTGACAGAGATTCTGGACGTTCTAAAGGTTTTGGTTTTGTTGAGATGGGTTCAAAAGAAGAAGGAAGAAAAGCAATTCAAGAAATGAATGGCGCATTGGTTGAAGGACGTAATTTGCGTGTGAACGAGGCAAAACCTCGCGACTAATCTTTTGTAAGATAAGGTGTTCTTAGAGGTTAATAACGTTTTGGGGCACTTTTTTTCCATTTAATTAGTTTATTCGAAATAATAAGCTAAAACGATTAAAGTTCAGCTTATTATTTCTTTTTTCATATTTTTAATTTTTTTTCAGATTATGGTTTTGTATGTAGGCAATGTCAATTTCAATTTGTCAAGCAACGACTTAGGTGACATTTTTAGCGAGTTTGGAAAAGTTGTTTCCGCAAACATCGTTATGGACAGAGACACAGGACGCTCTAAAGGTTTTGGCTTTGTTGAAATGGGTTCAAAAGAAGAAGCAAGAAAGGCAATTCATGAATTGAACGGAGCATTAGTTGAAGGACGTAACTTACGCGTGAATGAAGCAAGACCACGCGACTAATTCTATTAGTTTCGTAGCTCGCTTAGTAAGATGTGTTCCCCCTTTTTTAAGTATTTTGCATCCCATATTACATTAGTATAAAGTAGATATCAGGACAAAGTTATATTAAGTTTGGAAAAACACGTCAAAACCTGCCTTTGTAACAACAAAGGCGGGTTTTTTGTGTTATGCATAAATTATGCACAGAAAATACCCTTTTTATCAAAAATATCTGTTAAGTTTGCTACGATAAGTTTTCTCTTTCCAATCACTCCTTAAATATGAAAAAATGGGACAAATTAATGGACAACTGTTTAGAATGTGGAAGCAAGCTCCCCAAGTTCTCAATGAAATAGGCTCTGAAGAAGTGTTTTTGCCTTACTTTTCTAAAAAGGAAAAACCTATTGCTTACATAGGAACAAAGAATGAAGATGGCGAAACATGGAAGATGTATAAGTTACAAGATAACTTGATACAAGTAATTACTAAGTTCGAAAAAGAAGCAACCTTTAACCCTAAACACCCTGAAGAGGACACGAAAATCAAATGGGTAAAAATGAAAGATGGCGATTTTCATACGACAGAGAATGAATATTTAATAAATGCGATTCATACCTTTGCAAGCGCACGTATTGTGCTAAATATGTTTTTGAGGGCTTTGCAACGTTTAACGAAAATTAAAAAATGGGCTGATTTTAAATGGGGAAAAAGCACACGTTTGGTAATCAAAGTGGGAGAAGAGGCAAATGTAAAGGAATATTCGCATCAAACACATACGATTTGTTTTGGAAAAGAGTACGAAAGAAATGTTGATATCCCCTTAACCCCTTCTTTTCGATATACTTGCCGTTCTTTTGATTTGCTGGCACATGAAATTGGACACGCAGTACTTTATACACTTCGTCATGACATACATCATGGGGCTTTGCATGAGGCATTTGGGGACTTAACCGCAATGTTTGCCTTACTCTCAAGAATGGATGTGTGCGAAAAGGTTATTGTCATAACTCGTGGGAATCTAACTGCTAAAGACAATTTTCTGATGCATTTTGATGAGCATTATTTACACCCACAAGATGAAAAGCCAAGAGAAATAGAAACAGAACGAGATACAACCCCAACCAAACAAGTAATGCGTGGCTCTCCTTCTTTAAACCTTTATATGCTTTCGGCAGAAATTAGTACTGCTGTATTTGTTTGCTTGGTTGAGGCATTTTATGCGCACCAAGACGCTGAAGCCTACGATCCTGCTGAGTCTTTATTTCGCGTAGGTAGGCACATTTTTGATATATTATTAGACGCAATCTTGAAATCCGATGCACAAAATATCACTAAGCACAATAGCCAATTCGAAGAATTGAAAAAGCAAATGAAAGAAAGTATTTCCCTATTTTTCTCAAAGGATTCCACTTATTCAGCACAATTACAAGACATTGTAACACGAGTAATTGCACCCACTCAGGA
>JBJXHA010000387.1:0-10663 GCA_046160275.1 Bacteroidia bacterium
TTTCGCCACTTTCGCTTAACTGAAAATAATTCAAATCTTCGCGCAATGTCAAACGATTGTTGTTTGGAAATTTATATTCATAAGAGAAGCTATCTCCCTCCACAATTTGCTTTTTCAAAATGTCGCCATGAATCGTAACGGTTGCATCTGTTATTCCCTTTATCACGCGTCCTTTTGCTTTTCCCTTTTGATAATCAATGACTTGCATCACCTCACCGTCATTATCTCCAACTAATTTATACTGAATGAAACCGCTTTCATTATTAGCAGAAGTGTAAGGATAATATTCATAGTCATCTACGGCAATGGGAAAAGCAGTCTTATTACCTTTGTCATCACACAAAAACACCTCCTTGTTATTGTCTATTTCTCGTGCTATCCAATAATAGGTTTCCTTTTGAACATCATAAAAAACGGAATTAGTAGCAACATGGCGATAAATTGGAGAAGTATAACCCTTAAAAGTTTTAACTTGAAACAATTCTTCCTCATTTTGATACGCCCTCAAAACCACCATAAAATTATCTTGCGCTTTTTCATTTCCTGTAAAATAGGGCTCAAAACCATCTTGTTTCTTAAAGGCTTTTTCGGTATCATTTATATTGATTATCAAGCTACTGTCCTTATCATGCCCCAAGATATAACCGCCATTTTTGAGGGGAACATAAACCGATAAATTCGTGAGTTTTGTGAATTTTTTTCCGCTACTCACATATATTTCCTTAGAAACATTTTCACCGTCAGGTTCACTATAAGCAATCCAGCCCTCATTGTTGAGGTTTACATATATATTTCCATTAAAAGTGATGGCTTTTTTCCCTTTTTCCTCAATTTGCGTGGTTTTTACCATCCCCTCATTGTCTAAATTGCGGGTAATTTTAAGGTAATTTTCGCCATTAGGAGAAACCTCAAAATTGGCAACCCCTTTTCCTTCTATGACACTTCCATTCGGATAAAGAACAAATGCATTAGGTTCTCGCCATTCTCTCGACTCAATGACCATTGCCGTAGTTTTTTGGTTTTCATCATAAATATTTCTTACTGACGGATTAGAAAAAATAGGACCTAGTTTTCCCTTTGCCGTTTGAAAATAGGTTTGAATTTCATCGCCTTTTTGCGCTTCAATCAACAAAGCATAATTTCCCAGCACATCGCTCGAAACCAATAAGCCCGTTTCTGCCCCTTTCAGCGTTTCCCCTTCTTGTAAGGTATAAATGCTTTTGCGAACCGTTTGTGCTTGGCTCATTATCGCAAAGAAATAGAGAACGATAAATAAAATGCTGCTTTTTTGCATAAAGTCGGAAGAAATAAAATTAAAAGCACGAAGATACAAAGAATTATTAAATAAGTAATCAAGGTGCGTGCCACAGTGTTCTTTTAGCAAGCTAGTAATAACTAATTTCTTAAAGAACACAATACAAAATCTAGTAGCCCTACAAATGCAATACTTTGTTTGGCATTTCAACAAGCTCAATACAAGCAATGACTAAACAAAGCCTATTTTGAAAATGGGCAGCATTACATTTTTGCCTCTACCTTTTTTCACGCTAACTACCTATTTTTCAACAAATTCACTTTATTTTACACCCCTCATTTGTTTATTTCAAACTATCACTTATATTTGTAAGTAAATATTTGAAGATTGGAAATTTTAGTTCTACTTCTCTTTCATCTATACTTATTTTGTTATACTATTTTATGAAAAAAATCAACCTTCTTTTCTCGTTTTCCTTTACCTTGAGTTCGTTATTTGCTCAAAATGTAGGAATTGGTACGGCTGTGCCTGCGTCAAAATTAGAAGTAATGGGCATTGATGCTTCTTCTCTTTCTTCTGTTTTGCACCTCAAGAATCAGTCAAATGCTTCGCTCTTGTTTGTCAATAATGCAGGAAATGTGGGCATAGGCATCAATACAGGCTTGTTGGCAGCGACTCGTTTGCACGTTATGAACATGGATTGGGGGCTTGCCACGCCAATTAGTATTTTTGAAAGCCACAATTGTGGGGGAAATTGTGCGCAAACCGAAGGTAGTACGATTGCCCTTGTCAACAACAATCCAAATGGAGCCTACATGGGGTCGCTTACTTTTGCCGAAGCAGGGGCTTACGATATTCCTTCTGCTGCTATTTTTGGTACTGACCGCAATGTGGCATTAAATCGGGCAGGGCTTGCTTTTTTTACAAGAAATGCAAGCAATTATGCCGAGCGAATGAGGCTAGACCAAGCAGGACGGCTAGGTATTGGCACATCAGCACCTGATGATAGGCTAGACGTGGTAGGAAATGCACAAGTATCGGGTTATTTGAAAGTAGGAAATCCCGCTGCACCTACGGGTACAATGGATTTGATTGAACTGCTTGATTGGAATGGAAATACCAACTTTTTCGTGGATTATAGTTGTGGTGCGAATAATTGGACAATTACAACGGGGACAAATACCTACCTTTATTATAACAATCCGGGTTCTCGCAGCCGTCACCGCACCAAAAGTGCTTGGTTTTGGGTGCCTAGCAATGCCTACAATTTTCAATTAAGTTTAGTAATGGATTCGAACTTAGAAAATACCTTTGATGGAACTTTCTTGGAAATTGCCACTTCTGATAACCCTAATACCTATTACAAAGTCAGTTCTTTTTTCTTAGATGGTTATAATAACACTGCTGTTGGCTCAAATACGAACTGTAATGGCAATAATACGCAAAACGCATGGACAGGAGGTTTAGGTTTTAGAAATCCTCGTTCAAGCAATATGCCTGTAAGTGTTTATGGGAAATGGATGCGTGTAGGGCTTGTAGGAATGTCTGATGCTTCTAATGGCTCAGGAGAAGCGCGTGTATATGCAGTAGGCGCGTTTTGTAACCTTAATAATCCTTTGGGGGGCGTTTTTAATGCAGGCAGTATTTATGCGCAAGGCAATGTATATGCAGGAAGAAATGTATTACTTGGCGATTTAGCGGAATACTTTAAAGTGCGAGAAACCTCTGAACCTGGCGATGTGATTGCGCTTTCGGCTACTCAAAATGATAGTTATACAGTTTCGGCAGAAAAAGAAAATCCGCGTGTAATTGGCGTTCATTCTACTGACCCTACGCTTACTCTTAACAAAGCAGAAGGGGTGCCTGTTGCCTTAGCGGGGCGTGTGCCTGTAAAAGTTTGCGATGAAAATGGAAAGGTTGCGGTTGGCGATTATTTAACTGCCGCCTCAAAACAAGGATATGCTATGAAAGCTACGCGAAATTGTTATGTTTTGGGGAAAGCCTTAGAAAACCTTACAGAAAAGGAAGGGAAAATTTTATGTTTGGTGCAAGGTGCTTGGTATAATGTAAATGATGCTTCAAGAACACAAAGCACGGGGTCTTTTTTTATTCCCGCAGGTAAAGCGAAAATTGTAGTACAAGATGAAAATATGCTTCCTACTTCACGCATCTTTGTTAGTTTGCTGAATAATTCAGGTACTACACATTGGATTGGCAAAAAAGAGGCGGGTTCTTTTGAAATTTGTTTTGGTGAGGCACTCAAAAATGAGGTTTCTTTCGATTATTTGGTAGATAATGCGCACAATAAGGTAGAAAAAGGAAATGAAAATGAAGCGGTTAAGGCTTTTCTTCCCGACCAAATCGTAGAGGAACAAATAGAATTGCCCCTAGATAATGGTTTCGTTCCGCCTATGCCTCCCGACCCTACAAAATTTTACCGCTTAGATGCACAACATAACCTTATTGAATATCATCCTAACATCACACAACTACCTGATGACAGCTTTAAAAGCCCCGAAGAATGGCAGGCTTGGAAGCAAGCACATTAATAAAATTATCCGTTAAGCATATTGTTAGAATTTAATTAATTAGGTAGTTAATTGATTATCAATCACCTAATTTTCAATTCGGAAGATTGCGAGGCACTCAATGACGTTAATCTACACAACCAATACTTTTGGGTTATGGTTGTGTAGATTAACGTCATTGAGGTTTTTGCCGTTTTGCTGAGTTAGATGATTCGCTAATGTATGGTTTTCCAGTTTTTACATTGAAACATAATCTCATCTAAAAATTAGCAATGATAAATATTTTGTGTAAGAGTTACAGGATTAATCAGCGTAAAAAAAATGCGTCTGTAAGAGTTACAGGATTAATCAGCGTAAAAAAAACGTGTCTGTAAAAGTTACAGGATTAAAATATGATTTAAAAATGATTTGTGTAAGCTAAATTTTTTCACTTTTTTAGTATAGGACATTCGGTTCTATACTAAAAAACAAGAAAACTTACAAAACGCTTTCAAAAACCTGTATTATTACAATATAAATTAAGTTGCGCAGAGGTGTCATTGCGAGCAAGTGAACGAGAAAAAACGAAACGTAGTGAAGTTTTTTTGAGTGAACGCCGCGAAGCAATCCTACTTTGTGTAAAAATACGGCTTATCCATTATGTTCATACTGGGTAGGATTGCTTCGCGGCTCTCGGTCAAAATTTCTTCGCTTTGCTACGAAATTTTTCCCTCGTTTGCTCGCAATGACAGCGACTTTAACGCACTTGCGTAACATGAGAATATAAGTTAAGTTTTATTGCGTTTCCTCCTAGTTGTCATATTGTAAATATCTTAGCGTATGTTTAAATTTTAGTTAATTGATTATCAGCACCCTAGATTTCAATGCAGCAGCATCTACACAACTAACACCTTAAAACAGCTTTGTGTAGATGCTGCTGCATTAGGCGTTTAGTTGACATTTTGATTATAAGCGCATTAATTTTTAAACATACACTTATCACACAATGTGTTAAAGCTGTGTTTGATAAGATGCTTATGGTTATTGAGCTTGTCGAAATACAGCATGACCAGCCCGCAAAAATAGTAGAAATTTTCCTTTACAGTGTACTTGTTCATTATCTCATTTTATTCCTAAAAAACCTATTGCATCTCTTTCAATAAAAAGCTATTTTGCCCCTGATTTCTATTCTTCACAATTAACGCCATTTTCATGAAAAAAATTCTTATACTTCTTGCTTTTCTAAGTTCAATTTCGCTTTGGGGACAAAATTTGGTACTAAATCCCAGTTTTGAGAATGTAAATGTTAACTGCTCTGGCTTTGGAGGCGCAGGCTTTTCAAACCTCATTAGCTGGAACAATCCTGACCCTACTGACACTTGCTCTACGCCCGATTGGTTTTCCACCTGTTTGAGTAGTTTTTTTCCCACGGCTGCTCCTAATTCTTGGTTGGGTACGCAAGCTCCGCGCACAGGCGATGCCTACGCAGGTATTATTTTATATGAAGCATTGAGTGATTCCTATCGTGAATATTTAGAAGGAACCTTGGCAAGTCCTTTGGTTGCAGGGCAAAGTTATTGTGTGAGTTTTTACATTTCCCTTGCCGATACAGTGCCTTATGCCGTCAATAACATTGGGGTATATTTTTCGCCTACTTTTGTGCAATTCCCTGTAAGTCATTGCGATGTAACGGCACCTTTGCCCGTTACTCCACAGTTGGTTTATACAGGCGCAACTTTATTAGATGACCAAAATTGGGTGCGCTTGGAGTGGCAATATACCGCAACAGGTGGGGAACAATATTTTGTCATTGGTAATTTTAACCCTAATGCAAGTACAAACGTTGTTAATTCGGGCGGCTCTAGTTTTATCAATCCTTTTGCTTATTATTTTATAGATGATGTGAGCGTAGTGGGTGGAGTTTGCTGCGATGCAGGGATTTTGCCTGTTGCTGATTTTTGTCCAAATGCGAACCCTGCAAATTTAACGGCAAATACGCAAGGAGGAACTTGGACAGGTACAGGCATTACAAGTGCTTCGGCAGGTACTTTTGACCCTGTTGTGGCGGGCTTGGGAACGTATCCTATTACTTATACTTTACCTTGTGGCGCGTCAAGTACGGTGAATGTTACGGTGAAAAATTGTATAGAGGTGTGTATTGATGCGAATGGAAATTTAACGGCTTCGGGAGGAACTGCGCCTTATAGTTGGCAAGAAGATTCGGTTACACAAGATTGTTCTGCTTGTCTGATAGGTTGTATTTTTCCACCAGGTTGTGCGGTAAATGTAACGACTTGGCAAACTTTTACAACAGGTACCACGATTCCCTCGCCTGCATCTTTCCCTATTCAAGTAATAGATGCAAACGGACAAACGCTCATTGTCAATGATACGGCAAATCTTCCTGTTTGTGCTTGTTCTTTTAATTTGGCGGTTGCTACGAATACCCCTGCAACTTGTGGGTATGCAAATGGAAGCGTTTCTGTAACAGCAAGCGGCGGGGCATCTCCTTACACCTATTCTTGGAACAATGGGCAAACTTCGGCAACAGCTATCAATTTATCCGCAGGAAATTATACTTGCACCGCTACCGATGCCAATGGTTGTGAAAGTGTATTAGCGGTAACGGTTGCTAACAATACGCCGCTTGTGGCTACGATTGCGGTAACAAATGTTGCTTGTGCCAATGATAAAACAGGGAAATTAGTGGTAACAGTAACAAACGGAACTTCGCCTTATACCTATTCTTGGAATACAGGACAAACTTCCGCTACCTTAAATAACTTACAAGCAGGTACTTACATTTGTTTTATTCAAGATGCAACGGGCTGCGGCACAACGATTACAGGTACGGTAAGTCAACCGCCGCTTTTGCAAGTCGTGGGAACTACTACCCCAAATACAAGCGGAAATAATGGCACCGCTACGGCAAATGTTACAGGGGGAACGCCACCTTATACCTTTTCTTGGCAAACAAATCCTGTTCAATATCAGCAAACAATAACAGGTTTAAGCAACGGTACTTATACTTGTGTAGTGCATGATGCGAGTGGTTGCGCCAAAAATGTGGTGGTAACAATTTCTACTACGAGTATAAACGAAACCTTGCAAGCGGGGATAAAACAACTTTCGCTTTCGCCCAATCCTTCACAAGGAGAAATCATATTAAGTCTGCAACTCCTTCAATCTGATGTACTTAGCATTTATTTACAAGATGTAGTAGGGAAAGAAATTTGGGCAGTTCAAAGCGAAAAAAACAGCCAACATACCCGCTTATTTTCACTGAATACCCTTCCCAAAGGCATTTATTTTCTTACAGTTCAAACCTCGCAAGGGCGCGTAACGGAGAAGGTGGTGTTGGAATAGATAGCGTACTTTATTTGATTAGCCCTAGTAAAGGTAATTCCTTACTAGGGCTAAAAAAATGCCCAAATTACTAACTTTTTTACCCAAAAATCGTATAAAACCTATATTCACTAGCAATAAATTGCTAATATTTTTCACTTTTCCTTTCTCACTATTCCTTTAAAAAAATATGTCACCATTCATCAAATTCATCATTTCTGGTAAAATTGGAGATGAGGAAACAAGAGAACAACTTGCAAATAGCATTTTTTCAATTTTGTTGGGCGAAAACAAAAAAACAGAGTTGGACTTATCTGAAGTAGAAACGAGTGGTTTTACTGCGGCATTAAATCGGATTTTGGCGCACAAACCTTTGCTTCGATTGACAAAAGCAAATGAACCTTTGGCGACTGAAATCACACAATTTTTATTGGATTTTATCACCAAAACCAAGCGAAAATTGCAACAAAATAAGAATCCTTTTGAGTCAGAAAAAACAGCTTGGGAAAATTTTCGCAAGGTAAAACCCAAAGATTTTGAAGAGAAATGGACTGATTTTCAAGACTTTTTGCAAAATAATTACGCGCCTGATGATTTGGACACTTCTTTTTATCAAACCAATTTTGAAGAATCTTTTGATAAAACCTTAATAAAAGAAGAACATCATCCTGCCTTTCATCAAGTCAAAGAACATTTGGCAGAAAAATGGGCTTCTTTGTTGTTTATGAAGCAGTTACAACACGAAATGCAGCAAATTGGGCAATCGGCAGGAGAGATGAGTGAAACGTTTTTTGAGCAATTTGGCAATTTGGAAAAATGGGCAGAGGCAATGAAAGGACTAGAACAAAAGGACGGAAATCCGCGAGAAATGCACAATAAAATGTGGGATTTGTCGAAAGGAAATTGGCGAGAGAAAAATTTTGATGTATTGGCGAAATATGCGCGTTTGTTTTCGCAAAGTAAAGCCTTGCAAGAATTGGTAGAAAATTTAGGGCGACAAAACGAGATGGAAGAAGAAACGGATGAAATGGAATTGCAACCTACGATTACTTTTCGTCCGAGAATTGAATATTCTGCCAAATCGGAATTAGTGGGAATTACAGAAAGCGATGATTTAGGAAGTTTGTTGCCTACGGAAATTGCAATGTTAGGCTTGGCTGATACGGAGGCTATTTTTATGAAAAAATTCGCAGAGAAAAAGCTACAAACCTTTGATTATCAATCAAAAATGATAGACGAAATTCATGAGGAAATGACGCTTCAAAAGGTAAAAAAGCAAAACAAAGGACCGATTATTGCCATAGTCGACACAAGCGGCTCGATGTATGGACAACCTGAAGAAATTGCAAAAACCGTAGCTTTTGGCGTATTGCATTTGGCATTAAAAGAAAATCGGAAATGTTATTTAATTAACTTTTCGGATAGTTTCAAGACCATAGAATTACACGATTACGAAAAAAGTCTTTCTAAGTTAATTTCTTTTATGCGAAAATCGGCAAATGGTGGGAACAACGAGCCTGTTGCGATGGAAGAAGTGTTGCGAATTTTGAAAACTGCCAATTTTAAAAAAGCGGATATTTTGTGGATTTCAGATTTTGTAACCATTCCTTTTGAAAAAGAAGTATTAAACAAAGTCGCAAAGGCAAGAGAAAACGACACCCGTTTTCATAGCTTAACCATTGGGAATGAATCGAATAAAGAAATTGTCAATCAATTTGACCACATTTGGTTGTATAAACAAAATGGCGGAAAAGGCAATTTGAAAAAAGTGGTGTAAGAGAAATAAACAAAAAATCGGAACGTTTTGAGGCGTTCCGATTTTTTTGTTAGCTATTTTGCTATTTCTTAATAACGATAATAATCTGGTTTGTAAGGACCTGCTACCGTTACGCCGATATATTCTGCTTGGTCTTCGCTCAATACATCGAGTTCTACGCCAATTTTTTTCAAGTGTAAGCGTGCTACTTTTTCATCTAAATGTTTAGGTAACACATATACTTGATGCTCGTAGTTGTCGTTATTTGTCCAAAGTTCCATTTGTGCAAGCACTTGGTTGGTGAAAGAATTTGACATTACGAAAGAAGGATGACCTGTTCCGCAACCTAAGTTTACCAAACGACCTTCCGCCAATACGATAACATCTTTGCCCTCAATATTATACATATCTACTTGTGGTTTGATAACGTCTTTAGTATGACCATAATTTCCATTCAACCAAGCCATGTCAATTTCCGTATCAAAATGTCCGATGTTACAAACGATAGCTTTGTCTTTCATCATTCTAAAATGACGCTCGCCCACTACGTTGAAGTTACCTGTTGCAGTTACAATAATATCAGCCAAAGGCACAGCGTTATCCATTTTCAACACTTGATAACCGTCCATAGCAGCTTGCAATGCGCAAATTGGGTCAATTTCGGTAACGATTACACGCGCACCTGAACCACGCAAAGAAGCAGCAGAACCTTTTCCTACATCACCATAACCTGCCACAACCGCTACTTTACCTGCCATCATGATGTCAGTTGCGCGGCGAATTGCATCTACTAAAGATTCTTTACAGCCATATTTGTTATCAAATTTCGATTTTGTAACCGAATCATTGATGTTGATTGCTGGCAAAGGAAGGGTACCATTTTTTACGCGTTCATGTAAACGATGTACGCCCGTAGTAGTTTCTTCTGAAATACCACGAATAGCTGCCACTAATTCAGGGTATTTGTCTAACACCATGTTCGTAAGGTCTCCACCATCATCTAAAATCATGTTCAAAGGCTTGCGGTCTTCTCCGAAGAAAAGGGTTTGCTCGATGCACCAATTAAATTCTTCTTCGTTCATTCCTTTCCAAGCATAAACAGGGATGCCTGCGGCAGCGATAGCAGCAGCAGCATGGTCTTGGGTAGAGAAAATGTTGCAAGATGACCAAGTAACTTCCGCACCTAACTCAATCAAAGTTTCGATAAGCACAGCAGTTTGAATGGTCATGTGAAGACAACCTGCAACTCTAGCCCCTTTCAAAGGCTTAGTTTTGCCATATTCTTCACGAATAGACATCAGACCTGGCATTTCTGCCTCAGCAAGCATGATTTCCTTACGTCCCCATTCAGCCAAAGACATATCTTTTACTTTGAATGGCACATAAGCGATGGTTTCTTTAATATTTTGCATGATTTTAAAAGATAATTTATGAGTTACGGCTCTAAATTTCGCTACAAAATTACGATATTTTAGGGAAATAAAAAAAGTATGCTACTTGTTTTCGCCCTTTTTTAGTAATTATATGCACATAACACCTTATAAATAAAAAATGTTTCGTAAAATGCCGTAGGCGCAAGTGAAATTCACCTGCGCCTGCGGTTTTATGGGAGAAAATAACATTATTTAACAACCGTCACATTTCCTGCATAGACTTTATTTCCTACTTTGATGGAGTAGAAATAAACGCCATCATGGACTTGGAATCCTCTTTTGTCTGCTCCATTCCATGGTTTTTGGGTGCTGTTGGAAGAGAAAAGTGGGGTTCCCCATCTGTCGAATACTTCGATGAAAATATCGT
>JBJXHA010000388.1:0-25324 GCA_046160275.1 Bacteroidia bacterium
TTAGTAGAATATTTGAATACCTACAATCCACAAGAAATTCGTGCGCCATATATCATTGCGGAAGCAGGCGTGAATCACGAAGGTTCTATGGATTTGGCAAAACGCTTGATTGACGAGGCTGCGGAAGGCGGTGCACACGCGATTAAGTTTCAAACTTATAAGGCAAATACCATTGCCTCAAAGGACAGTCCTTATTATTGGGACATTACGAAAGAGCCGACTCGCTCTCAATTTGAGCTCTTCCAAAAATATGACAAATTTTGGAAAGACGAGTACGGCAAATTGAAAGAATATTGCGACCAAGTAGGCATTGAGTTTATGAGTACGGCTTTTGACGCAGAGTCTGCCTACTTTTTAGATGAGTTGATGCCTGTTTACAAAATTTCTTCTTCTGATTTAACGAATCATCCCTTTATCGAATTGCAATGCAAATTTGGTAAACCGATTATCCTTTCAACAGGGGCAGCAAATTTGTGGGAAGTACAAGAAGCGGTGGACATTATTGAGAAACATGGCAATAAATTATGTTTAATGCATTGTGTTCTTAATTATCCTACGCCAAATCCAAATGCACATTTGGGTATGATTTGGGATTTAAAACGTCATTTCCCGCAACACGTTCCTGGTTATTCAGACCATACTTTGCCACAAGAAATGAAAGTGGTACACGCTGCTACGCTTTTGGGTGCAACGGTTATCGAAAAGCATTTCACACATGATAAAACTTTGCCAGGCAATGACCATTATCATGCAATGGACAAAGAAGATTTGAAATTGTTTTGGCAAAAATGGGCAGAAACCCAAGAATTGTTAGGCACTTTCAAATTAGCTGCTTTGCCCGAAGAAGAGCCTGCTCGCCGTAATGCAAGACGTTCTCTCGTTGCAGCTCGCGCAATTCCTCAAGGAAAAGTGGTAGAAGTGGAAGATTTGACGTGGAAACGCCCTGCGCATGGTATTTCTCCAAGAGAAATGAACGCCTTGATTGGAAAGGCTGCTTTGCGCAACATCGAAGAAGATGAGGTGTTGAAGTGGAATTTGTTTAGCTAAATTTGTATGTTGACAGAACGATTAGAGCATTATTTTGACCGACTTTTTCCCATTTGCCGAAGTATTACAGGAAATGGTTTAAGGCAGTCTTTTCATATTTTACAAGAAGTTATCCCGTTGGAACTGCATGAAGTTCCAACGGGAACGGCTTGTTTCGATTGGACAGTTCCGCGTGAATGGAACATTGAAGATGCATATATTCTTAGGCCTGACGGGAAGAAAATTTGCGATTTTCAGCAGAATAATCTACACGTTGTTAATTATTCGATTCCCCAAGAAAAAGAATTAACTTACGAAGAATTGCTACCGCGTTTGCACACAATTCCCGATATGCCGACTGCGATTCCTTATGTAACTTCTTATTACCGTGAAAATTGGGGATTTTGCCTTACGCATGAGGAACTACAAACTTTACCCAAAGAAGGGACTTATAAAGTTGTTATAAAATCTTCATTAGCAGAAGGTTCGCTTACTTATGGCGATTTGGTATTGAAAGGAGAAACAGACCAGGAGGTATTGATTTCGACTTATCTTTGTCATCCTTCGATGGCAAACAACGAACTTTCGGGTCCCTTAGTTGCCGCTTTTTTATATGAAAAAATAAAAGCACTTCCTCGTAGAAAATATACTTATCGCTTTATTTTTGCGCCTGAAACTATTGGGGTAATTGCTTATTTGTCAAAAAATGGCAGTTACATGAAAGAAAAAACTGTAGCGGGTTATGTTTTGACTTGTTGCGGAGATGCGGGCGATTTTGTATATAAAAAGTCGAAGAGAGGTAATTCCTTGGCGGATAGGGCTGCGATGCATTTGCTTCAATATCAGGAAGTTCCTTTTCATATTATTCCTTTTGCCATTGGTGGAAGTGATGAAAGACAGTATTGTTCTCCCGGTTTTAATATGCCTGTGGGTTCGCTTACGCGCTCAATTTACCAACGTTATAAGGAATATCATACTTCTTTGGATAATAAGGATTTTATAAGTTTTGATGCAATGGAGCATACGATTGAAGTTTATTTTCAAATGCTAAAAGCCATTGAACTGAATGAAATCTATGTAAATAAAATTCCTTATTGCGAACCACAACTCGGAAAAAGAGGCTTATATCCCGATATGGGCGCGATTTCTTTTCGTCAAGGCATAGAATTTACCCATAATTTATTGCATTTTTTAACTTATACCGATGGCGAACACGATTTGATTGATTTGGCAGACAAACGCAATCGTTCTGTGTTAGCTTTTGAGGAAGTTATAGCGCGTTGTAAAAACGCAAATTTGATATAGCAAGGAATTTATGCTGAAAAAGATACTCTCGTATAGTCTATTGCTTACCATCGCCAATCAGTTGCCGATGCTGGTTTCGCTTTTCACCTTACCTATTGTTTCTCAATATCTTACAAAAGCCGATTACGGGATTTATGGCACGCTTTTTAGTTATGTCGGCTTGCTTTCTGCTTTTAAGGATTGGGGATTAGTTACTGTCTTTGGAAATACCTATTTTAAATACCCTAACCGTTTTCAATGGATATGGGGGAAGTTAATGGGCTTTGTGATGACATGGGCATTGCTTTATGCTATGTTGTTAGCTGTTTTTTTATACTTTATTTTCCTTCAAAAGATAGAGGGGTTGAATGTAACTTATATTCTATTTTTAATCGTTATTCCTACGGCTTTATTTGAAAATACGCGTTCTTTGGGGATTCGATTGTTGCAATTTCAACATAAAATTCTTCCTGTATTTGTCGTTTCTGTGCTTACTGCTGTTATTGGAGCTTTGGTAAACATTCACACCATTACCCAATTACATTGGAAAGGGTATGAGTCCTGGTTTTTAGTTTATTTTCTTACGAGCTTTTTGAATTTCCTCTTTTATAGTTGGGTGTTACATTTCAAATTTAAGGTAATTCCCAACCTGAAATTTACTTATAAGTGGTTGAGAAAGCACTTAAATGTCGCAATACCCACTATTCCGCATTTTTATTCCAATTATATCCTCAAATCCTTAGACCGCCCCTTGATGGATAAGTTTCATATTCCTTTGGCTGACATTGGTTTGTATAATGTGGCGTATAATTTTGGGAATTATGTGGAATCTGCACAAATGGCTGTAAATCAAGTACTCTCTCCTTTTTATTTTAATCTTTTTAAGCAAAAAGAAGAGAATATAGAGCAAAAAATTCGCTTACTTACTTTTTTGTGGCAAGGAACAACGCTCTTTGGGGCTTTCGTTTTGTGTATCTGGTTGAAGGAAATATTTGGGTTTCTGTATAGAAAAAACCCAGAATTTGCAATGGTTTATATGTATAGTATTCCAATTGTGATGAGCTTTACCTATAGACCTATGTATGTTTCTGTGGTGGATAGGGTTATTTTTAACGAAAAAACCAAAAGTGTTTTATTAATATCCTTAGTTGCCGCGATAATAAGCATTGTCTTAAATTTAACGCTTATTCCTTTTTTAGGCTTTCAAGGACCTATTATTACTGTTTTCATAACTTTTATGTACATGGGATTTTCGGGTTTCTTTTGGAAAAGTATGAACAAATATATTAAGTTACCCTTTTATCCTCTCCTTTGGCTGGGCTTAATTATTCTAACAGGGGGCATTGCATTTCTTTTAAAAGATATTTATTGGGGCTATAAATTGTTTATATCTTTGGGCTTGCTCATTATTTATGGCACAATTTTAAAGGAAATTCACCCAGAACTAAATAGGATATTACAAATTAAGTAAGACAATAATTATGACAGTTTTAAAATTTTCATTATTCAAAGAAAATTTTTATGGTAAGATAAAGGATTTTACTATCTTTGATTGCATGGAATTTAATGTACTAAAAGTTGTGTTAGATGGCTTGAAAGTGGATTATGTAGGGAAAAACAACAAAATACTTCCCCTTTTTCGTTTATATGGTAAAACCCTACACCAGCTAAAGTCTGTTATTTATAAGCTAAGAAAAAAACCTTCTCGCCAAATAGAAAACCAATTTCAAGGCAAAAGTTACGATTATTTGCTGTTAGATGTGGGGCGTTCGCTTATAACAGAAAAGGGAGAGCGAGTCATTACTTATTTACATAATATTCAATCCTATTTTAATGAAAAAAAGATTTCGTATTTAACTGTTGAAGAATTTAAAACGCACAAAGATATAAAACATGACATAAAACTCCCTGATTTTCAAGAAGATTGGAAACATCAACCTTTTACAGAAGATGAAAAGGAATTAATTGATGCATTAAAGAAAAAGTATGAAACATTAACACAATTAGCCATTTTTGATGACAAAGAACTGTCAAATATTTACTTTTCGTTCGTAAAATTTATTTATCAATATAAAGTTTGGTCTTATTTTCTTTCGATAGTTAAGGTAAAAAAAATCATTTTTGTTTGCCATTATCACAAAGAAGGGTTTATTTTGGCTTGTAAACGAAAAGGTGTTGAGCTGATAGAATTGCAGCATGGTTTGATTGCGCCTGAAGATATTTTTTATCTTTTCCCTAAAACGATTCAGCCCATTGCCGACAAAGCCTTATTTGCAGATAAAATTATGGTATATGGCGATTTTTGGAAAGAACGATTGTTGGAAGGGGGAGAATATGCCGAAAATAAAATTATCAATGGAGGATATTATCAATATGTTCATGCAAATTTTACGCCTGAACAAAAAGAGGGATTAGCAAACATTGTGGGCAAAAAACCTATCATTTTGATAACAACTCAAACGTATATGCACGAATATTTTATAGATTACATTCAATTTTTAAGCAAAGATTTGCTTGAAAAAGGCTTGTCCCATCAAATTATCGTCAAAAATCATCCTGCAGAAAAAAAAGAGTCTTATCAATCGGTCATGGATTTGAAAAATGTAAGCTTTTCTGATGCAAGTGTAGATGCTCTTTTCACTGTAACGGATTATCACGTTTCGATATATTCCACTACTTTGTACGATGCAATACGCTATAAGGTAAAGAGTTTTGCACTGTGTTACGAGCCTTTTCTGGATTATGTGGAGTCGGTCGTGGAGTCGGGGGTAGCTAAAAGGTTAATGCCCAAAGAAAATCTGTTAGACAAAGTACAAGTCGAAGATGAAACCAACTCTACTTATTATTATCAAGAACCAGACTTTTCGTTATTCTTAAAATAAATAATCATTTATTCACTAAATTTTATGTCCTTTTTCGCTTTTCTTCGATATATTCTATTTAAAATTAAGCAATTCTATCTGCTTAATTACAAATATCCTAACCAATATAAAGGAGGGTATTTTAAGACCTTAGTACCTACTCATTTTTTTGAAAAGAAAGGCTTGCAAATTGGTGAAAATGTGGTGTTTAAAAAAACAAAAATAGAAATAGGTGATTACACTTATATTGGAAATCATACCTTGATTGATGCTTGTAATAGGATTGGCAGGTTCTGTTCTATCTCAAACAACGTAAGTATCGGCTTAAAAAATCATGCCTTAGACCATTTGAGTACAAGCCCCTTTTTTTATAAGAAAAACAAAAATTGGGTACAGAATGATACATTTGATGAGAATGCAAGAGGGGGAGTGATAATAGAAAATGATGTGTTAATTTCAGCCAATGTTTGTGTTTTGGAGGGCGTTACGATTGGAAATGGCGCGGTAGTTGCTGCTGGGGCGGTAGTTTTACAGGATGTTCCTGCTTATGCAATTGTAGGAGGAGTCCCAGCGAAAGTGTTAAAATATCGTTTTGATGAAGAAACGATTGAGCGTTTGCTGGCTTCAAAATGGTGGGATTTACCTGATGAAGAAATCAAAAAACGTCAACACCTTTTTTCTAATCCAGCGGCTTTCTTGGATTCACTATCTGCCTAAGTTTAGCCTATATTTTGAAATAAAGAGAGCAGTTAAAATCGTAGCTATTTTTGGAAAAATATCCAAGAAAAAGAGTCGTTGATTGTGAGAGAAGATTTAAAAACACCCTGAACTCTACACAAATAGTATATAATGCAAAAAAATATAAAATTCGCCGTTATTGGTTCTGGACATATCGGCAAACGTCATGGAACAATGGTTGATCGCCACCCCGAAGCTGAATTGGTGGCGATGTGCGACATTCTACCAAAAGAAAAATTGGGGCTTGATGCCTTCCAACAGCCTTTTTTTGTATCAGTAGATGAATTACTCGCTGCAAATTTGGACATTGACGTAGTATGTGTGGCTACTCCTAATGGCTTGCACGAAGAACACGCGCTTAAGGCTTTGAAAGCGGGGAAACATGTTGTTATCGAAAAGCCGATGGCTTTGACGAAGGCTGGCTGTGAACGTGTGATTTATGAAGCCTTACATCAATCCAAGCAGGTTTTCTGTGTGATGCAAAATCGTTACTCCCCTCCTTCAGTTTGGTTGAAACAGGTGATTAGCAGTGGTTTACTTGGGAATATTTTCACCGTACAAGTAAATTGTTATTGGAATCGCGATGACAGATATTATAAAAAAGGAGGTTGGAAAGGTACGCCTGATTTAGATGGTGGCACGCTTTTTACGCAGTTTTCGCATTTTATTGACATTATGTATTGGTTGTTTGGCGACATTACCAATATCCAAGCAAAATTTAATAATTTTAACCATCAACATTCTATCGTTTTTGAAGATTCAGGAATGGTGAATTTCGAATTTGTGCATGGCGGAATGGGCTGCATTAATTATTCAACTTCGGTGTGGGACAAGAACATGGAAAGTAGTTTGACGATTGTGGGCGAAAAAGGTTCCATTAAAGTAGGAGGGCAATACATGAACGAGGTAGAATATTGTCATATCCAAGACTATACGATGCCAGAGTTGCCGCCTTCAAATCCTGCAAATGATTATGGGCATTATAAAGGTTCTGCTGCAAATCACCACCATATTTTTGAGAATGTAATAGATGTCCTAAAAGGGCGTAATAGTATCACAACCAATGCTTTAGAAGGGTTGAAAGTAGTTGAAATTATCGAAAGAATTTATCAATTAAAATAAGTTATGGCTTTTTTTGCTCATCCTTCTGCTATCATAGATGAAGGCTGCCAAATCGGAGAAGGTACAAAAATTTGGCATTTTTCACATATCATGCCGAATTGTACTTTGGGAGAACGTTGTAACATCGGGCAAAATGTAGTGATTTCCCCAGAGGTTGTGCTTGGTAATAATGTAAAAGTGCAAAACAACGTTTCGATTTATACAGGTGTGATTTGTGAAGATGATGTGTTTCTGGGGCCTTCTATGGTGTTCACAAATGTCGTAAACCCTCGTTCTGCCATTAATCGCCGCGATCAATATTCTAAAACTACTGTCAAAAAAGGGGCGAGCATTGGCGCAAATGCGACTATTGTTTGCGGGCATGACATTGGCGAATATGCCTTTATTGGGGCGGGAGCAGTTGTTACTAAAAATGTAAAACCCTACGCGCTCGTTGTAGGAAACCCCGCAAAACAAATCGGTTGGGTAGGGGAGTATGGGCATCGCCTACAATTTAATGAAGAAGGAATTGCGATTTGTCCCGAAAGTGCGCAAAAGTATGAGCTAAAAGAAGGCTTCGTGCATCGTGTTCTATGATAAAAAGTTCGGAACTCATCGATGAGTTCCGAACTTTTTAGACAGCCCCTTATACATTTTTAATCCCAATCCTCCTCTTTTCTTACGACCATTTCTATATTTTCATAGATTTCTTCTACTGAAAAAATCATGTCTATCTGAGGCATATTTATCTTATCTTCCAACTTCCTATAAACTGAATACCACCATTTTTCTGCTACTTTCTCCCACACTCGAACACGATATTCGTCTTGCGAAACTGCTAGGTAGTATTTTAAAGTAGGCATAGCAAGATAGTTGTCTGTTTTTGAGGACAAATCAATCGAAAATGAACCTTCTGAAAGCACTTCTATCACCAAAGACGGATGTCGAATGTCCATTTTTTCTTTCAAATCGGCTTCGTGGCAAGTAAAAATCAAGTCGGGATAATAATACACCTTGCGTGGATTTACTATCAAACGAACGCTTTCAAAAAAAACTTTACACTTACGTTTTTTTTGCTTAATATCCGTTTTAATTGACAATAACAAATTTGCCACAATTTCATTGTGTTTTAGTGTTGTCCCAGGCATCGCCCAAATTTTCCCGTATTCATATTCGTTCTTGTCTTGACTTTTCTCATCAATTTCCAAATACTTCGCTAAGGTATAGCGCAGTTCTTCTAGTTTTAGTTCTCCCATAATTAGATAGATATTTTACACAAAGATACGCATTTTATCTATACAGGGTTACGAAAAGTATCTGTTCCCATCGTTTTTAAAAAACGCAAATGGTCAAGGATCGCTTCGTAAAATGTGGCATTGCTTCGATAAGGAATGTTATGTTCTTTAGCTGTTGTGCGCAATATTTTGGTTAAGGCAAAATAATGAATATGCGAAACATTGGGGACAATATGATGAATAACGTGTAGGTTTAAGCCTCCTAATACCCACGTTAGCAAGTAGTTATCTGGCGCATAATCTGCCGTAGTTGCAAGGGTATGAACAGCATAATTCTGAAAATCTCGCCCATCATTGGGGTAATAAGTGCTTTCTACGGTATGTGTTACTTGAAAGGCAAATGCCATTATAGAACCCAACATGATATGTCCTAATAAAAAGGCGGTAATTAATTGCCAAGCAGGAAGTTCAACGTATAAAAAGGGAATGACAAAAGCATATAAAACATAAAATAACTTATGCACTCCTAAAAAGAGATATTCTTTTATCGGGTGTTTTAATTTTTGCATGGGAGCGTTATAGTCGGCTTTAGCAAACAAGAACTTGAAATCTCGCGCAAAAACACTGTCTAGGGACACTAAACCATAAAACAAAAATACATACCAATGTTGATAGCGATGAAACGGATGTAGGGGGTCTGTTGGGGAAAAGCGAAACAAGCCTCTTCCTAAAATAGATTGGTCTTTTTCGGGAATGTTGGTGTAGGAATGATGCGCTCGTGTGTGCATAATACGCCAAATGTAAGAATTTACGCCGACCAAATCAAAAGTGAAATAGCCTAATTTACTCACCCATTTATGTGAAGACAAGGCTTGATGATTGGCATCGTGAGCAAGGTGAAATGCTACAAATAATTGTCCAACACAATGCAGAGTGTATAATAGCAGAAAAACAGGGAAACTACATTGATAACGGATAAAAAAATAATAAGGCAAAAGGAAGAGCAAAAAGGCAAGAATACCTTTAAATAGGAGGAGTAAATTTCCCTTTTTGTTGCCGTTTCGCTCAGAAAAATATTGTGTTACTTTACTTTGCAAATCTGCTGCAAAAGCCTTTTGAACATCATGGGAAAGGGAAGTGTAGTGATTCATGATAAAAAAGAGTTAAGTGCATGAGCTGACAAATGTATTGATTCTTTTTAGCTAAAACTAATTTAATGAAGAATGAATTGCGATTTGCCCCGAAAGTAGGTAAAAGTATGAGTTAAAAGGAGGCTTTTGCATCGTGTTCTATAATAAAGCTCTCAAAGAGTTCTGAACTGCTTTATTATAGCCTCGTTATTTTAGATTTTTAATAAACTTTTTATATTCATCAATACTGATGGTTTTTTTCGCTTCCATCCAAATTAACATATTTTGAATTTTCATGGGAATAATATTAGACAGTAGCCAAATCCTAAAAGAACTTGTACCATATACGATTCTGGGTTTATTTTTTTTAACAGATTGGATAATATATTGGGCTAATTTCTCAGGAGGCGTTTTTAAATAAAGTTCTTTAAACTTTGTAGAATTAGCATCTTTTGAAATGTTGGTATTGATACCACCTGGATGAACGCAATGGATAGTAATCGGGGACGCATGAAATTCTGCCATTAATGTTTCAGTATAGCCTCTTACAGCAAATTTACTAGTACAATAATCAGCGCAATTAGGTATTCCAATAAGGCCAAAGATACTGGATATATTAACAATAGCACCTTCTTGATTTTCAATCAAGTGAGGTAAAAAAGCTTGACAACCGTTAACTACGCCATAAAAATTAATATCCATAACTCTACGGAGTTTTGCATCATCTATCAAATAGGCGGGTATATCATACCCTCTGATCCCTGCATTGTTTATTACTGTGTGAACTTTCCCCCATTTATGCTCAATTTCTTTGGCAAAATGAAACATTGCTTCTTTGTCTGAAACATCAAACACAGAAGTGAAAACGTCAATTGAATTTTGTTTAGATAAAAGTAATTGTGTTTCTTTTAACCCTTCTGCATTAAAATCATTCAAGGCTAATTTCATGCCCATTTTTCCATATTCCAAAGCTAATGCCCTTCCAATGCCAGAGCCTGCCCCTGTTATAACTACTATTTTCTTATTCATATAAGTTAAATTTAATCAAAAGTTTATTAGTATAAGCATTCGGTAATAATTAGTTTTTGTTAATATTTTGTTCAAAATGTTGATAGTGAAGAAGTTATAATCATTTTTCATTATCAATTATTAATTATCCATTACTTATGAGATGTTGAATTGCAAATGTACAAATTAGTTTTGTGCTGTTAAAATTGTGCTTTAAATACACAACCTATGTTTTTGTTAGCGTTATACCCTGCCCACGCGAAAAATAGAAACATTTAAAATAGATGCATTCCCTAAATTTGGGTTAGAAATAGAATCTTAAATTTTCTTAAAATTGGCTAACTTGTTAAGTTGCTGATAATCAAATATTTTATTTCATTTCAAGGGAAATATTTCCACCAAAATAATCTTTTTTTTAAGAAATAGTGGCTTACAGGATTTTTCCTTTGGTGAGATTGAAAAAAATGCACGACTTTTGGGTCAGATTTCGAAGCGAAAACCTTATCTATATAATATCGCAGAAAATCACTCTCAGGTCAATCTTCTTTAAGCTTTTAGGCAGAAAGTTGCAACCAAGATAATCTTTGCAAATACAATAAAAACGCGGTGGTAATTAGTTTATAGAATGATATGTTTAATCGTCTAATAATCAACTATAAACTATCACCTACTTAAAAACGGTATTTTGGGGATGTTATTTTTCTTACAATCTGATGCCTTTTTTCTTACTAAAAAATGGACACAGTTACTCTCGCAGCTCCTAGTGAATTATACCAAAAACACCAAGCTGCAATCGAAAAAGCCATTCGTGCGGTACATACACGCGATTTTTATGCGTATTACCCCGAACATCCCAGTGTTAAAAATTATGGTGAAACCGCGCAGCAAGAGGGCAGAAATGCCTTTGAAGCCCAACTTCATCACAATTTTACCTTAGCCCAAGAAGGGGATTCCTCGCTATTAGCCGAAGAAATTTCGCCCTATACCCTTGAAAACTTAGGAATTACCTATCCTCGAAATGCTCACCCCGAAGATTATGCAAAATTAGGGAAAAGAGCCTTTTTGAAATGGCAAAAACTTCCCCTAGAAACAAGGGCGGCTTTTCTGATGGAAATCGTGGAGAATTTAAAAGCTCGCTTTTTTGAACTGGCTTATGCTACGATGCACACAAGCGGACAATCTTTTGCGATGGCGTTTCAGGCTTCGGGTCCCCACGCGATAGACCGTGCAGTAGAGGCGATAGCTTTGGGTATGTATGAGCAACAACGTTTTCCTGAGTCTGTGGATTGGGTGAAAAATATGGGTGCGAACACAGTAGAAATAAGGAAAACTTATAAGAATGTGGCAAAAGGAGTTGGTTTGTGTATTGGTTGTTCTACTTTTCCTGTATGGAATACGATTCCTGCCATTTTTGCGAACTTGATTACAGGAAATGCAGTGATTGTGAAGCCTCATCCTAAAGCGATTTATCCGATTGCGATTGTGGTGCAAGAGTTCCAAAATTTATTTAAAAAATATAAAATAGATGTGCATACGGTGATGTTAGCTTGTGATACGGTAAAACATCCTATTACCAAAAAACTAGCAGAACTGCCTGATATTCAGATTATTGATTACACGGGAAGCACCTCTTTTGGGCAATATATTGAGTCTATTCCGAATAAAATCATTTTTACAGAAAAAGCAGGTGTAAATTGTGTCATTTTGGATAGCGTTGACGATTGGCAAAAAGTGTTGGACAATTTGGCATTTTCGGTTTGCTTATATAGCGGACAAATGTGTACGAGTCCACAAAATTTCTTGATTCCCTTAGAAGGAATTTTGGTTAATGGAAAGCGTATTTCGCACGAACAAGCGATGCAGGACATTGCCAATGCCATTTTAAATTTTGCCCAAGACGAGAAAAAAGGTTATGTTACTTTGGGCGCAATGCAATGCGATGCAACTTGTCTGCGTGTAGAAAAAGCGGTAGAAATGGGGGCAACCGTCTATCGTTCTATTAGTAAAATTACCAACCCCGAATTTCCGAAGGCGCGTGTGGTTTCTCCTGCCATTTTAGAAGTGCCTTTCGACAGAGCCGATGTCTATGAAAAAGAATTATTCGGTCCGATTCTGTTATTTATTCCAACCTATCATACTGCGCACAGTGTTCAGATTGCAAAAGATTTAGCGATGACACACGGTTCTATTAGTTGCGCTGCCTACACTACCAATGAAGAAAAAATGGAGTTGATAGCCGAAGAAATGAGTTGGGCGGCTACTTCCGTTTCTTTTAATTTTACGGGAGCTTTTTGGGTAAATCAAAATGCAGGTTTCAGCGATTTTCACCTCACAGGTGGCAATCCTGCAGGAAATGCTTCCCTCGTAAATCCTGAATACATTCGCCGTAGATATACCATGGTGGGTATGAGGTATAAGTTATGATAATTAGTGAAGAATGAATAGGAAAAAGGGTTATTTTGCAGATGGTAAATTTTCATATTTTTTAGCGTGAGATGTAAATCCCACCCTAAAAAATATGAAAATGAATGAGAATTTTAACAAAGATTTATCCCATCCTTAGGATACCATACTCATTTATTCTTCACTATTCATTATAAACTATTCACTATTTTACAGTTTCTCAAAAGAAAACCCGCGTTGAGCAAAAGATTCTAATACACGCGGTAAAGCATATTTCATGTTGTTAAAGGCTTTTTCACTGTCATGAAAGACAATGATAGAGCCTTTTTCTGCATATTTTTCAATGATTTCTGCGCATTTTTCGGGGCTTCTTGTGGCATCAAAATCACCACACAAAATGTCTAACATAATAATTTGATGACTTGCAAGCAAGGCATTTGCTTGCGAACTTTTGATTTTTCCATAAGGCGGGCGAAAAAGGCTAGGGGAGAAGGATAAGGTTTTCGTCAATATGTCTTGCCCTTTTTGTGCATCTTGCAAATAAATACTATCCTCCGTTTGCCAGCCATTTTTATGGCTATAACTATGATTTCCAATGCTATGCCCTGCCGCTAAGACCTTTTTAGCCAAGTCAGGGTGTTTTTTTACCTGCTTCCCCAACATGAAAAAAGTGGCTTTAGCTTGGTATTTTTCCAATTCAGCCAAGACAAATTCGGTGATACCCGCCACAGGTCCATCATCAAAAGTAAGGTATATTTTTTTCGCATCGGTATTAACTTTCCAGAGATATTTTGGAAAACAACATTGTAAAAGACTTGGAATTTTACTTAAATACATGAAAATATAAAATGGGAGGAATCGTTTTTAAAAATAAAATACCTAAAAAGTACGGAACTCTTTGAAGAGTTCCGTACTTTTTGAGTTGTTGGTAGGGTTATCACCAAACCAACAAGGGTGAAACTAATTGATAATCAATACTTTCTATTCATTGTCAATTATTCACTATTCACTATTCACTATTCACTATTCACTAATTCTTATTTACCACTTTCCCGCTTCCTGTAATGTTTGCGTTAAAGCCCGTAGGTTGTCCTTTGTAATAGACGCTGCCGCTTCCTGCGATGTTTACATTGAGTTCGCCATTCAAACGCACTTCAATATTGCCCGAACCTGTAATGCCCAAATCGGCATCTTTTACGTCACTTTCAAAACTATATACCCCGCCCGAGCCATTGATTCTTACTTTATAATCGTCAGCCTTACCATTTTTCCAGTTAAAATCGCCGCTTGCATTGATAGTTGTTTCTACAGATTCTGCACTTCCTTCCAAAATAACATCGCCAGAGCCGCTAATGGTATTGCGAATTGCACCCGCATCTCCTTGAAACTGAACATCTCCGCTACCATTAATTTTTATGTCCAAATTTGAACCCATATCATTGTTCACAAACTTATTGGCACTGAGAATACTGCCGCTACTGTTTAGCTCAATTGCTTTCACTTGGGGCATAAACACATGAATTTTGATGACAGGGCTGCCTGAAAAACAAGCATCTGTACGCAACTGCAAGCGAGAACCGACTTTTCTCACATCTATCAAATCCAAAATATTGGGTTGCGCTTCCACCTCAATTTTGTAAGTAGAATCTTGATGCAAAACGACTTCTGCATCAAGGTCAAGCTGAACTTCATCGAAATTACTTAAGCCAAATGAACCTGTTTCGATGCCACCTTTACCTTTTTCGCAAGGCTTAGGACCCATAAAATAGCAGCCACTTGTAAGTAGCGCAAAAGCAAAAATAGAGAGTAATGAATATTTTGTCATATAATTAAGAGCGATAAACAATATTAGACGCAAGTTTTAGGGAAAAGGTTGCATAAGTGCGAAAAAAACTAAAGATAATCTCTCATTTCCACAACAACCTCACTTTTTTTCATTTTTGCTTGTAGCCAAGCAACAAAAAAACGGGGGTGCTGCTCAATATTTACGCTGGATTGTTCGTAAAATTTAATAAGTTGGGTAAGCGCTTTTTGATAGGCTGTATTTTCAAGAGCTTGGGTGTTTTTTCGAGTAGTTAGCGCATGAAAGAGGGTTAGAAAAACAGTCTCTAATACAGAAATGTTTTTTTTGCGGCGAGCTGCACGCACCAAGGATTTTAACAGCAGTTTGTCATTTAGTTCATAATGTATTAAGTATTGAATGACGTGCGTAATTGCCAGAAAATGTTGCCACATCTCTGTTTTAGCGGAAATTTGGAGCTTTTTGAGCATTTTTAAACCTTGTGCAGGCTCTTTTCGCATCAAATACAAAATGGCAAATTTGTTAACGATAAAAATTTGATGATGTGTCAATAAAATATCAAACTGCGGCAAAACCTCCTCCCATTTTGCTAATAAAAATGCCATGTTTTCGGTAATTTTCAGCGATTCAATCATATAACCTTGCACCATGATAATGGTACGTGCCAAATGTCTATACAGAAACAAATCCGACTGATAAGCCAATTTTTTTGCTAATTCTATTTGCTCCTCTACAATTTCTCGCATCATTTCATATTCTCGAAATGCCAATAACATGTAGCCATAATTGAGCAAGCACTCGCTATATAGTAAATAATTTTGGTGCGCAAATTCCTTATTTTGCTTAAACATTTCATACATTTTTTGCTGAAATAAATAAGCCTCTCTGTACTGCCCCATTGTGATATGATAAAAGGACATGGCAGTGCAGTGATAATAAATTGCCTTTTTGGATTGGAATTGTGGCATAGTGCGAACACCATGCTCTTTGATTTTTTCTTGCAAAAATGGCAAATCTCTGCGCAAATAACCATCAAAATAAGCATATTTTAGGCGTGTATTTGCCTCAAAACAAGCCTGCATATTAGCTAATAATGCTTGTTCTTCGACCATCACTTCCTCCCAAATTTCCATATTTGTATCTGCATGAATCGCTCGCAAAACAACCTTTCTCAACTGAAAACCATCATACATCAAACCAAAATCTTCGACTTCCGCAGCCTGTTGAAGTAGTTTTTGCAATTTAATCAAAGCTGCCTCAAACAACAAGCGTTCACTCAACACTACAGCCGCAATGTATTCTTTCCGTAAATGCAAATGTGGGTTATGGTTCTGTTCATATTGAATCAAACTTTCTAATAAATGGTCAAATAAATATGCCTTAACCGTATGCAAATGCGGTGTTTTTAACTTTTTTTTCAATTCAGCTTCTGCCATTTCTGCCTGCTCGCTCATTGCATCAAACAAGTCCAAATAGTTTTTCTCTCCCTTTTGCAATGCCGAAAACAAACGAAAATACCGCTTTTCCTGCTTAGAAAGCGTCTGAATTAATAGCCGTAAATCATGGCGAGATTTGATAGTCTTGGTTGTTTTCATGGATTTTATGGGGTTCTTCTACCATTTTAGCAACAATTCCACTCCCTTTTCCACCAATTTCTCCACGTCTTTTTCAGGATTTTGGGAAAAAGTATGGCTTGCGCGGTTGGCTAAAATAACCGAAAGGGAAAGACATTCGTGTCCAAAGGCTTTGCCGAGAGCCAAAATGCCCGCCGTTTCCATTTCTAGGTTGGTAACTCTGCTGTTAAGGTATTGAAAATCAGCGCAAATGTCAATGATATTGGGATGAGTGATGCCTACACGCCCAAGAGAACGCCCTTGTGGTGCATAAAAACCTTTGGCAGTTAGGGTAATCCCTTGATAAATATCGCTTTGTTTTGCCAATAGTTCATATCCACTAGCACTGCATTCTGTTGCATAAAAATAGGAAAGTCTAAGCTGATGCGTTTGTAAATAAGTCGCAAAATTTTCTTTCAATTCCGTTTCGGTTGCGTTGCTCGCACTTTGATAGTATTCCATCAATCCTTCCAAACCTAAGGCATATTGACTATTAACAATGCTGCCTACGGGTATTTCTTTCTGCAAACCACCACAAGTGCCTAAACGCATGACTTTCAAAGAAGTAAGTTCTTCTTTTATCGTTCTATTTTCAAAATCAATGTTCACCAAAGCATCTAATTCATTGAACACAATGTCAATGTTATCTGTGCCAATTCCTGTGGATAAAACTGTGATGCGCTGCCCTTGCAGCCAACCTGTACTTGTGCAAAATTCGCGTTTTTGGCGCGTAAATTCTAGCTTGTCAAAATGCTGTGTAACCGTTGACACGCGCTCAGGGTCGCCTACAAAAACCACCTTTTCTGCGATTTCATGAGGTAATAAATTAAGATGGTAAATAGAACCATTTGGGTTGAGAATCAACTCTGTAGCAGGAATTTTTGCCATATAAGATTCAGTTAACAAGTACCAGTTATCAGTAAACAGAAGGAAGTTTCGTTTTATTTTTTCTTAACATTTCTTTTTCTAGGTTCTGAAAAATCTTTTTCCACGTCATAGCGCACAAGGTAGGTTGTCAGCTCTACTTTGCCAAATATTTCTATGCTTTCTACGACTTTAGGGTGATTAATTTTTGCGTTCACAAAAACCAAATAAATGCCTTTCGTTAGGTTTAATGACGCTATATAATAGGCAAGCTGCTCTTTCCCATCAGTAAATTGTGTAATGTTATAGTAAATTTTGCCTTCGATGACAGCTTCATTCCCTAAAATATTGACAATCAAATCGCTGCGCCCAAGTGCAACATGAGCCTCTAGGTAAGATTTTCCTTTCATCACTTGCAAATAGGATTGAATGTAGGTTTCAAAACTATACATCAAACCCGCTTCGAGCATACCTGTAGGCTCTCCTTTTTCATTTCTTTGAATAAAATAGCGAAAACCTCGCCTTGCTGCATATTCTTGATAACCCCGCATAATTTTGTCCCAATTCAATACTCCATTGCTTAGAACATAATCCGAAATGTCAATTGAGCCTTGAATTTCCTCCGCTTCTCCATTCATTGCAGGATAAAAATATTTTTGTAACCGCTTTTTGTAAAGCGGCACCCAAAATTCCACATTATTTTCTTTATCCTCTCGAATCACACCATTTACAAACAAAAAACGTTGTTTTTCATCATCAATATCGAAGGCTATTTTCTTTTCTGAAAATAACAAACGCTCCATCAGTTTCTGTTCATACTTGGCTTTATTAATAACATTTGCTACATTTTTGTCCAGAGCGGAATACAAATACCAATGTTCTACCGCTAAATAGTCCTGATAATCAATGAGTTCCTTGTTTACATGGCGTTTTGTCAATTCTAAACCAAAACCATTTACTAAACCTGGTTGTCCTGCAGTAATGTGAAAGATTTTTTCTTTTACGTTAGCTTCAAATTGTTGACCCGTTTCTCGTTCATGCTGTGCTAATAATTCAAAAACCTCCTCTTGAGTAAAATACGGAACTTCAAAGCTGTCATTCGTATTAAAAGGGCTTGCATGGTCTTGAATAATGCCTGTAATATTTGCCACACCTACTAAAATGACCGACTTCAAAGCGTGAGTAGTCCGCGAATGATAAGCATTTCGAATGGTATGCAAAAATGCGCTAAAGTATTCAGGATTAATGCCTTCAACTTCATCTATTATCAGTACTAATTTATCCGTTTTGTTGGATTCTATTTTTTCAAAAATTTCTCCTAATGATAGGTTCTCAAAATCTATTTGCCAATAATCTTTTAAATGTCGCCTCAAACGAATTAAAAATTCATTTAAGGGGAAAGTGATATAATTCTCAAAATTGACGTAGCAAACCTTGTAACCTTCTTTTTCCAATGCAGTTGCCAGCAATCGAAAATAAGTACTTTTTCCAGATTGACGGGGTGCCCAAATTGTGAAATAACGCTCATTTCTGACCATTTCTGCGCCTTTTTCCACGAGTTCTGCACGCATGAGGGTATAATGCTGTTCAGGAATGTTTGGCCCCGAAGTATTAAAATAACGTTTTGCTTTTTTCATTTTTTTCGATTTTTTGCAAAGATAGGGATTTTTAAGTAATTGATAATTAATAATGGAGAATGGAAAATGATTAAAGCTATTGATTATTATGTACTTATAATAATTTAAAGCCTTAATGCTTTTGATAAAGTACTTAAAAGAAATATTTGCGCAGCATTATCCTTCCCCCAACACCACAAAAGTAGAAAAACGTTCCTTTACACGCAAATCATGGGTAACAATACAAAGCGTAGCACCATGCAATTCGGCTTCTTTTTTCAATAAATCCAAGACTTGCTGACAATTTTCATCGTCTAGGCTTGAAGTAGGTTCATCGGCAAAAATGAGGGTTGGATGATGAATCAAGGCGCGCGCAATGCTTACTCTTTGTGCTTCTCCCACACTTAATTGTCCGGGAAATTGATTGGCAAGGTTTTCTATATTTAGGCGTTGCATGATTTCTGTTACCGCTTGATTTTCAATGCGTATGCCCGTCATTTTTCCTACTAATTCGATGTTTTGTTTTACGGTTAGGCTTTTCAATAAATGTGCTTGTTGAAAAATAACGCCCATGTTTTTTCCTCGAAATGCGTCTTTCTCCCTTTCTTTCATCTCTCGTAAATTTTTCCCTAACACCGTAATTTCACCTGTTTTAGCCTTTAATAAACCCAGCAACAAATGCAAAAACGTACTTTTCCCGCTTCCCGATTTTCCCAAAATGACAAAATGCTCGCCTTGTTTCACCTGTAAATCAGGGAAATGAATGGTTTTTTGTGGCGAATAAGAAAATGTTAGGTGTTGTGTTTGTAGTATCATTTTAACAGTAATCAGTAATCAGTAAACAGTAATCAATATGAGCAGAACTACTTAAAATAACTAATTTTGAGCGATCCATTTGCGAAATATATTACATATCCATCAATTGAGTAGGCATTTCTCCCGAAAACTGTTCTTTTTTAAGTGTGATTTCTCTTTGTGGGAAAGGCATTTTTATGTTGTTCTCTGTCAATTTTTCGATTACAAGGTAATAGAGTTTGCTTTTTAGGTTATTTGGGCTGGCAATATATTCCTTTGTCCAAACATTTAAGGTAACAATAATTGCATTGTCTGCAAATTCCTTAATCCAAACATCAGGTTTAGGTTCTTTTTCCACGCTATCATGTGCGGTTGCCACCTCAATTAACAAACGCCTAACGAGGTTCATATCTGTACCATAAGGAATGGGAATTGGATAATGACAGCGCACCAAGTTGTCTTTCAGACTCCAATTAATGACATTATTATTCACAAAATAAGAGTTAGGAACAATAATCGAAATGTTATCATTGGTAAGAATGGTGGTAGCACGAATCGAAATATGCGCTACTTTGCCGCGTATATCCCCAACTTCTACGGAATCGCCTACGTTTACAGGTCTTTCAAAAATAATAATAATACCAGAAATAAAATTATTGGTGATATTTTGCAAACCAAATCCAATCCCCACACCCAAAGCTCCTGTTAACATTTTTAACCCTGAAAGTTCTACCCCATGCGCCTCCAAAATCATAATTACCGCAATCGACCAAATCATGGCTCTGATGATATTAGAAACAGGCGAAATTACGCTATCTTCCTTGGTAATTCGCAGCAGGAGCTTATCCACGAGCAAGCGTTTTGTCCACTTAATCACCCAATACCAAAAAATAATCCAAAACAAAATGAGGGCAAACTCTTTCAATGTGATTTTGGAGTTTCTCCCTAAATCGAACAATACAAAATCTAAAATTTCTTTTACTTCTTTGGACAGATTTAAACTATTGAGTAATTTTTCCATGATGACGTTTTGGGGGATTGTTTTTTATAAGAATAAAGCAAGAGGTAGTCTTTCGAATGTAATGCTCACTAAAACCTGTAGCGGCTGCTTTAGTTGCCGCAGAAGCGCAAAAACTCCGTTTTTGCAAGTTATCGGGCAGCTAAAGCAGCCCGTACAGCATTACATTTTTACCTCTACCAAGCAAGGAATTAAAACTGTTTACATTTCTCGCATCAAAGATAGAAAATCGTCTAAAGTATAAGCTCCGTTTCTTTTAAATAAAACGCTGAATAATTTCTTTCGATTTTTGAAGAATGGCAAAAATTTGAAAAATGTCATCATCTGAGGCGTTATATTCGTTGCTAATCGCGTATTCATTGTCGCTTAACACCACAAAAAACCAGTTTCTGCCAATCACATACGCTCCTAGCATTGGGTGTTTTTGCTCATTCAAAAGCTGTGCGATAACCATCGCAATAAGGAGTTGCCCAAGTGGATCTCCCTCTTTATCCGTTTCTTGTTTGTACTCGTGAATACAAAAATAGGGCAATTCAGGTACACGCCTTCCTTTTGCAATCAAAAAATCAACACTTCCCCCAATCTCCTCCTCATTTACCTTTGCAGAAAATAAACGTTGCGTAAAGGCTTGAAAATCGGCACTACTTAGCTTTGCCGCCTCAATCAAGGGACCGATGAAAAATATTTTCAACTCGTCTTCATTCCAAATTCTTGCTTTTTCTCTTAAATGATTTTTAAGTTCATTCACTTGGTAAGTGATATGTTCATTTGCCACAAATGTAGCCGATAGCCATTCCGAAAGCAAGGCTAACGTTTGTGTTTCCTTTACATGAAACATTTTTTCGACTACATCAAAGGTAAAACTTCCAAATGTGCGCATATTTTTTTGAGGAAATGTAAACAAATGAGGCTACAAAGTTAGCGTTTTTCCCCCAAAAAAGCCGTATCTTTGCTAAAAATATAGACAAAACGCTATGGCAAGAAAAAAATTAGGGTAGTCCTTCAAATGTAATGCTAACTAAAACCTGTAGCGGCTGCTTTAGCTGCCGCAAAAGCGCAAAAAAGAAGTTTTTGCAAGTTATCGGGCAGCTAAAGCAGCCCGTACAGCAGTATATTTATGCCACTACCAAAATTAGGTATAGGCTCGCAAACTTTTCAGCTTTTTAGTAAGGAGAAAATGATTTATGTAGATAAAACGGAACTTATCTACAAAATGATGGATTTAGGGATTCACAATTTCATTGTGCGTCCACGCAGGTTTGGGAAATCGTTGTTTTTAGATACTGTTGGAACAATTTATGAAGCTAAAAAAGAACAATTTGAAGGCACTTGGATTTATAATAACCTAAATTGGGAGGAGGTAAAACGCCCTGTTTTGCGGATTGATTTTACCAAAATTGAGTACAACGCTTGTACTTTGGAGGAAGGGCTACAGAATTATTTGTTAGAGTTTTCTGATAGTTTGGAGCTTGGATTAAGCCCAAATCAAACGGCAAAAGATTTATTTCGCAAAATCATCTCGGCTTTAGGCAAAGAAACAACGATAGTGATTTTAATAGATGAATACCGAGGTGCGAGAAAACAGCAAATTACCTTAGATGAAATGGAACGCATTTATGCAAGTGGGAAGTTGCTCAAATCTGCTAATTTAACCCAATTTTATAGCCTTTCTTTGTTATTTCAAGCTGGATATTTGACGATAAAAGAGGTATTGGGCGATGATGATTATGTTTTAGGTTTTCCTAATCAAGAAGTGAGAGAATCTTATGCCTCGTATTTATTGGCAGAATATGTAGAAAAAGATTGACAGGAAACAGAACACACGATTGCACATAAATTAAGGGTTCACTTACAAGAGGAAAAACTCGCAGAAGCATTTCAAATTTTCGCACCTGTTATTTCTTCCACAGGCTACGACATTACAAAATTGTCAAAAGTGCATTTAATTGATAGTCAAATTCTTACTTCTGTTAATTGTTTACTGATACTTACCCATTCAACACCTTCACTATCGTTCCGCCCACGTCTGGCGTATCAAATACCACACGAATTTGCTCGCCTTGAAGCATTGCGCCCACAAGGAAAAGCCCTAAGCCATTTCCGCGTTCTTGATTTGTGCCTTTTTGCGAAGCCGTTACTTCTCGCATCAGCTTTGAGCGTTGTTCGGGTGAAAGTCCTACCCCAAAATCTTGTATGCAAATGCCTTTTCCTTCTCCAAAAATGCGAATTGTTTGATGAGAAAAGCTGTATTTTATCGCGTTAGAAAGTAGATTATGTAAAATAATTTGCAACTTTTCGGGTGCAATCGGTAGTGTTACATTGTCTTTCAAGTCATTTTGAATGATAAGGTCTTTGGTTTGTATGGCAACTCTTAGCTCTTGCAATACATTTTGAACAGCCTCATTCGCATTGGCAGAAACATTCTTAGCGTTTTTATTCAGTGCCAATCGTTTCATTTTCAATAAATTATTCAAAATACCATTCACCGAATTGATTTGATTTTCCAAACTTTGGGAAGCCTGCGCCACAAAAGGGTCTTCTTTGTTGAGTTTTTTGAGTAGCAGTTTTACCCCCAAAAGCGGCTCTTTGATGTCATGCGAAAGAATTGCAATCGTATGCTCATTGAGTTCATTTTGTTGGGTAATGATGTTTTTTTGCTTTTTTAACGTGCCATAAAAATACGATAAAGCACCTAATCCTGCGAGCAACAAGACAGCCAAGCCAATAAGGTAAAACTTTTGTTTTTGTTGCAAGGCGGCAAAAGAAGTAAGGTATTGATTTTGCTTTTGCTTTGCCGAAAGTGCTATGCTTTGGGTAGAAAGTTCCGAATTTTTGAGTTTCAAATCCAATTCTTTTGCTCTTTCGCGCTCCTCCGAAAGGGTAAGTTCCTGCTCTTTTTCTTGCTTTTCAGCCTGTTCTTTCAAAAAAGCCAGCCGCGCCAAATCTTTTTCCTTATTACTCAAAGTCAAGGCTTGTTCCTTCAAGGTTAAGGTTTGACGATTCAGCGTAAGAGCTTGTTCCTGCTGCAAAGTCAAAAGTTTTTGCTTTTCCAATTCGCCTGCGGTAAGTTGCTGCTGAAATTTAAGTTCAGTTTCTTTTTTATCAAATTCGTATTGTATTTCTTTGCGGGTAATTTGTTTTTTGATGTCATCGCCTTTCAAACTATCATTAAGCATAATATATTCTTTATAAGTATCATAAGCCTGCTGATAATCCTTATTTTGTTCATAGATAGTGCTTAAATTTTTTAGTGCATCTTTTTTTGAATCGAGTGCCCCTAGCTTCGTACTTAACGCTAGTGCTTCGGTTGCCAATGACTTTGCCCTTAAATAGCGTTCAGAGAGGGCTAATCCCAGTTTTTCAATTAAAGAGTCGGGTTCTTTCGCATAAAGAAGAGCTATATTATTTAAAGCAGTAGCAACACTTAATTCATCTTTTAATTTTCTACTTGAACTAAGTGCTTCCTCATAGTAACTGTGTGCCAATACCTTACGCCCTGAAAGGTGGTAAATGCTACCTAAACTTAATAAACTAGCATTTGCTTTAGCCGTATTATTGATTGATTTGTAGATGTCTATCCCTTTTTGCGTATTGGTTATTGCCTCCTCATACCTTTTCATTTTCTGATAACAAAGTCCTATATTGATATAGGTAGTGGCTTCCATTTCTTTATTCGTTGCTTTTTGGGGGGTAGATAGTATTTTATTAAAATAATCCAACGCCTTATCAAATTCATCTAATCGCAGGTAGATGCCGCCCAATGCCTGATAATTATAAATAATTGCATAGTTATTTTTCATAAATTCATTGATAGACAGCGCTTTATGGGTATATTCAATGGCTTTCGTATAATCTCCTGTTTGAGTACTTAAAGCAGATAAACTTCCCAATGCGTATGATTCGCCAGTACGGTCTTTGCATTTTTGAGCGATTTCAAGGGCTTGCTCTGAACAATGTATCGCTTTTTGAGGGTCATTTAATAGCTTTGAATAAACGATACTTAAATTGCCAAGAGTTCTCCCCTTTTCTTTTAGGCTGCCCATTTGCTCACACAATGCGATGGCAAGCTCAAAATGCTTTACCCCATTTTCTGCATCTTGTTTACGGCTATAAACAGTGCCTAGCAAATTATGTATGTCTGTTATTTCTTTGATACAAGACAATGGCTCATATATTTTCAGACATTTATCTGTCAACGTGATTATTTCCTCATATTTGCTTTTACTTTCCAAATGCCAAGCTTTTGAGAGTAAAGCATCGGCTGTTAGTTTAGGTGCATTGAGATTTTCAGCTATCGCTATTGCTTTTTCACTGTACGCTATACCTTTTTCGATATCTACTCTAGTCAATGCTTTGCTTAATGTAATCAACATCTTTACCTTCGTAGTATCTTCTTTTGGATATTGATTCAGTAGATTGGTTAAACTATCCACATTTATTTTTATCTTTGCTTGCGAAAAGAGCTTATTTTGAACAGTAAATATCCCAAAACATACGAATAGTAGTAGTATTTTTTTCATTCCTTCAAATAAATAAGTAAATAAACTGAGCAACAAGTATGACACCCCAATTCCATTTAAAAAGCAAAAATTGCTCGTATTGTTTTGTGTGAAAATATATCTCGTTTCAACGAGTTAGTTAGCTATTGCAAATATAGGGGTTTTTGCATATTACTTACTAGCTTTTATTTTGATTTTGTAAAATCATTTTGGGATATTATTACAAGTCCTTCATAGAGGGATTATTAGCATAGTTGGGAATGTCAAAAATAGGCTGTCCAAAAAGGGGTAGAGATAAAAATGTAATGCTGTACGGGCTGCTTTAACTACCC
>JBJXHA010000389.1:0-3807 GCA_046160275.1 Bacteroidia bacterium
CTTCGCCAGTTTCGCTACGATTATGGCGCAGAAAATTGCCTTGTTATTCACCTTACTTTGTTGCCGTACTTGGCTTCTTCGGGTGAATTAAAAACGAAACCTACGCAACACTCCGTAAAAGAGTTACTTGCATCAGGGATTCAGCCTGACATTTTGGTTTGCCGCTCCGAGCATGAAGTAGGCGAGGAGTTAAAAGCTAAAATTGCGCGTTTTTGTAACGTAGCAAAGGAGGCGGTGATAGAAAATATTGATGCCCCAACAATTTACGATGTTCCTTTTTTGTTGAGCAAAGAAAAATTGGATTTGATTGTATTAAATAAATTGGGTTTGCCCACGACGGAGCTTGCAGGTTTGAAAAAATGGAAAACTTTTTTAAATCACCTCAAAAATCCTTCCGATGAAATCACGATTGGTTTGGTCGGAAAATACGTAGAGTTAAAAGATTCGTATTTGTCTATTGGGGAATCGCTGAAAATTGCTGCAACAGAGCATGAATTGTCGGTAAAAATCAAATGGATTCATTCAGAAGACATTAACAGCGACAATGTAAGTCGTTTGTTTGCAGGCTTAGATGGCGTATTAGTCGCTCCAGGTTTTGGAGAAAGAGGCGTTGATGGGAAAATCATCAGTGTAAAATATGCGAGAGAAAATAACCTACCCTTTTTTGGGATTTGTTTGGGAATGCAGGTTGCCGTGATTGAGTTTGCACGCAATGTCTTGAATTTACCTGAAGCAAATAGCACAGAATTTAATGCAAAATCGCCTGACCCTGTAATTTCTATGATGGAAGAACAGAAGAAAGTAAAGCAATTAGGTGGAACCATGCGTTTAGGGGAATATAACTGCGAATTAATGAAGGATTCGATTGCATACAGAGCTTATCACAAAAAGCAAATTCAGGAAAGGCATCGTCATCGCTATGAATTTAACAGCGATTACCGCAAACAATTCGAAGATGCAGGCATGAAAATGACGGGCATTAATCCAGAAACGCAATTAGTTGAAATCATTGAATTAGCAAATCATCCGTATTTCTTGGCTGCGCAATTTCACCCAGAATATTCTACAACAGTTGAAAATCCGCATCCGTTATTTGTGGCATTTACGGAGGCGGCTTATCAACATAAATTGGCAAGAAAGGGATAATATAGCACGCAAAAGGGTAGCGATGAAAATAGGCGAATTAAAAAATGAATTTTCGATTGATACCCTAAAATTGCTGCATAATCGTACAATGACGATGTAAGAGAAGGTAGAATTATCTCAAAAATAAGGACAACAAAGCACTAGGCGAATCTAACAAATGTGTTGGGTTCGCTTTTTTTAGTAAGGTCTTGTCATTAAATCCCCAGGAAACTGCCACCGAATTTACCCCAGCTTTGTGTGCTGCCAAAACATCTCTTTCCTCATCGCCAATCATCCAACAAGTTTCAGGTGTGTACTTTTTTTGTTTCATCACCTTTTTTATCACGGAAGATTTCCCAAAAATAAAACTTGGTGCATATATCTCTGAAAATGCGCTAACTTGATGTTTTTCTAAAAAAAAGCGCACATTTTTTTCTGCATTAGAAGTTAAAATCACCAATTCATGCTCATTATCAGCCAGTTGCTGCAAAATAGTCAACATTTCAGGAAAGGGTTGTACTTGCAACATATATTCATAAAAAACAGCCCTTGCCCGCATAAGAAAACTTGGGATTTGCCAATATTTCATACCCGTAATTTGAATAATTTCGGAAATAGATTTACCCTTATGCGAAAGAATTTCTTCCTTCGTAAAAATAGGCAGCTGATATTCATGTCCAATTTCATTTAGTACCAAAATCGCAGTATCCAAAGAATCCGCAATTGTTCCATCAAAATCAAAAAACAACAACATAATGTTAGATAATTCGTTTTTTTTCGAAAAAAGCCTTGATAAAATTCCCTAATTTTGTGAAAAGTTTCTCGTATTTTTTGGGGAGAGAAATTTTTTTTGGGAAAAACTATCAAAGTTATCTATAATTTTTACATAATAGGTTATATTTAGGCAATCTTTTCTACAACAGCTAGAAAATAGCCTAATATTTGTACATTTCGGAAGAATATGTGTAAATATTGTTATACACTTACTTGAAGGCATTCGACTTGAAATTTAACTATCACTCAATATTATTTATATAGGTTTATGAAAAATGGAATCGCTATCCTATTCCTTTTCCTGTTAACCCATTTAGGGGTGCATGAGCTACAAGCTCAAACAGAAGCAATGCAACAAACAATTTTGTATTTTAACACGGGGGTGAGTAATCTTAGTTTAGACAACGAAGAAGTGATTGAATACTTGTTTCGTGAGTTTAAAAAAACAGATACCCTCGCGCTCGATGTATATGGTTTTCAAGATGATAATACGGCAGGTATCCTCGAAAAACGAGCTGCCTCTATTTCTGATTATATCAAATCTAAAAAAAGGGTTGTTAAAGCTGTTCATGTTTTTCAGGGGCATGAATTTTTGAAAAAAACAGCACAAAATCGAAAAGTGTATTTGGTGGTTAGAAAATATGGCGACCAAGATAAAGTGAAAACGCCTGCAACTGTTACAGAACCCACTTTTGCAAGTGCCGAGCCTGTGATTGAATCCGTATTGCCTCCTAATCAGCGAGGCGAAAAAGACATGACTTTTGTAACAGAAAGCGGTGTAAAAGTGATTATTCCTGCAAATGCCTTTTATCCTCAAAAAATTAGAAATTTTGACATTGAGGTTTTGAGTTTTTCTAATACTTGTATGCTTCCTGATTCGATTGTGATGCAAGACATGGACGAAAATTGTATGGTATCTCATGGTGTTGTATTGATTAATATTTATGATAATGAGGGCTATATCATTTATCCTGAATTGTATAAACCAATTACCCTGCAAATTCCGACCATGAATCTTGACCGAAACTTATACGTTTACAAAGGAATTCCTAGCGAAAATAACCGCATTATTTGGGACAAAACGGATAAAGAATTGGTGGTAACAGTAGGTAATAAAAATTACTACAATTTTGAGGTAAACATAACAGGGGCTTATTGCATTGCGCGAACTGTGCCTTCGGTGATGTGTAGAATTGACGAATTATCAAAGTCAAAAGATGCTTATCACATTCGCAATGACGCTTTCCAAATTACAAATAATCCTTCTTTTAAACTCTATTCTACTTATATTAACTATCCTATTCCTTTTGATGTAGGAAAAGAAGAAGGGATAACAAATTCTTTTTGGGTAGGGAAAATTAGCGCGCCTGACAGTACTTATTTAATAGGGGCTGTGGAGGGGAAAGTAATTACAGAGGGAGAGGAAGGGAAAACTTGCCGCATTTTTTATATTAACAAAGCGCTATCCGATTTAATTTATGATTCGCGCAAAAAAATATATATCATTGGCAAAGATGATTGGGTGGACATTACAGGTCAATGTGGTGAATTGCCTTCTGCTTGCGACATTATGAAATTGAGAGGAAAAAAACGAAAAACAACCGAATAGTAAGTAATGGATAATTAATAATTGATAATAGAAAATTGATGTAATTTATTTATTATCAGTGTTTTATGGAAAAAGTGTTAACATAAACTAATTGTTGCCAAGTACTTATTATAATTAATTTCAGTAAATTAATTGGACTTAAGACGCTTATTGGGGCTGTCTAAAAATTTCGGGTAGTGGCATAAATGTAATGCTGTACGGGCTGCTTTAGCTGCCCGATAACTTGCAAAAACTTCGTTTTTGCGCTTTTGCGGCAGCTAAAGCAGCCGCTACAGGTTTTAGTTAGCATTACATTTGAA
>JBJXHA010000390.1:0-5785 GCA_046160275.1 Bacteroidia bacterium
TTCAAATGTAATGCTAACTAAAACCTGTAGCGGCTGCTTTAGCTGCCGCAAAAGCGCAAAAACGAAGTTTTTGCAAGTTATCGGGCAGCTAAAGCAGCCCGTACAGCATTACATTTATGCCACTACCTGAAATAAGTATTCAGTAATAATTAGTTTATGTTATTTTTTATTGCAAAACAATAATTATTAACACTTTACATCTGTTTACTGATAACGGTTAATTGTTAACTGGCACTTAGAGAATCTTACACCTTCGCAATTCTTCGATAGAGGCAAGCAAATCCGCTTTGGTTTTTACTTCGATAATAAGCATCGGATTGATTTGCTCCAATATTTCAAAAAAACCTTCAAAGGAAATAATTCCTTGATGAAAAGCAATATGATCATCTGTCCAACCGTGATTCGAATGCAGGTGAACATAACGCAAATCGCTTCCGTATTCCTTTGCCCATTGTGCAGGCGGTAATTTTGTATCTGTAAAACATTCGCTGTGTCCTGTATCATAGCAAATTTTACACAAATCGTGGTTTAGGCTTTTGACAATCGCAGCAATATAAGAGGCATCAGGTTCTCGCGTATTTTCTAAATAAATGGTGATGCCTGTTTTTTCTATTTGGGGTAAAATTGTTTCCCAAAAAGCCACCTGCTTTTCTATCCAATAATTTTTATAACCATTTTTTCGTGATTCGACATAAGCCGTATGAAAAACAATATGCTTCATTTCCAGCTCCTCCGCAATTTCCAAAGACTGATATACGCGCTTTGTACTCACGGCTCGAATGAGGCTATCTCGCGAAGTAAAATTCAAGTCATAAAAAGCACCGTGCATACTTTTGGCAAGCGGAAAATGATTCAATAATTGCTTATGTCGCTGAATATCAGCCTTTAAATCGGCAGAATCTAGGTGCCAAGGGAGCGAAAAATAGGACAACTCCACGCCAATTCCTTCGCTATGAAGCCAAGCCAATACTTCTTCATTTATTTTTTCGACAGATGCCAAACAAATCATACAAACTAAATTAATATATTATAAACGCAAAAAAAGGTAGATAGTTTGTTGAAAATTATTGGTATTTTTTCAAAACAATTCTTATTTTTGCGTGTTTTGTCTAATGAATATCGTTTTAAACTTAAACATATTCAAAAATTAAACTAATTTAACACCATGAGAAAGAAGATTATTGTGATTGGCGGAGGCTTTGCAGGACTATCTGCGGCTTGTTTTTTGGCAAAAGATGGGCATGAAGTTCACCTTTTTGAGAAAAACGAACAAGTGGGAGGAAGAGCTAGGGTTTTTGAGGTAGAGGGTTTTCGTTTTGATATGGGTCCTAGCTGGTACTGGATGCCAGATGTATTTGAAAAGTTTTTTGCAAATTTTGGAAAAAAAGTTTCAGATTATTATGAATTGATTCGTCTATCTCCTTCTTACAGAGTAATTTATGATGAAAAAAATATTTGGGATATTCCCGCTTCAGTAGAAGAATTAGCGCGCCAATTTGAGGAAAAAGAGGAGGGGAGTGCAGCACATTTGCATCAATTTTTGAAAGAAGCTGCTTATAAATATGAAGTTGGAATTAACAAATTGGTGTATAAACCAGGGCAATCTGTGAGCGAGTTTATAGATTGGGAACTCATTTCGGGAGTCTTTAAATTAGATGTGTTTCAATCTATGGCAAAGCACATTCATGCGCATTTTAAGCACCCTGATTTGATAAAGTTGTTGGAATTTCCTGTCTTATTTTTGGGAGGTACGCCCCAAAATACGCCTGCTTTGTATAGTTTGATGAACTATGCAGACATCTCTTTGGGAACTTGGTACCCCAAAAAAGGAATGAATGAGATTGTACAGGCAATGCTTTCTTTGGCGAAGGAATTAGGGGTTAATATTTACCTCAATTCACCTATTGAAAAAATAAATATAGAAAAAAATAAAGCAAAAAGTGTAATAGCAAAGGGCATAACACACACCGCCGATATAATTATTGGAGGTGCTGATTACCAACATATTGAGCAAGAAATTTTAGAGCCACCTTACCGTCATTATAGTCCAAAATATTGGGATTCTCGCGTCCTTGCACCCTCTTCCTTGATATTTTATTTGGGAATTAATAAAAAATTAAATAACTTGCTTCACCATAATTTATTCTTTGACGAAGACTTGTATTTGCACGCTGAAGAAATCTACAACACACCAAAATGGCCTTCAAAACCTTTGTTTTATGTGTCTTGCCCCTCTAAAACAGATGATACGATAGCCCCTGAAGGATGCGAAAATGTCTTTTTATTGATGCCTGTTGCGCCAGGTATTGAGGACAATGAAGAGATGCGTGAAAAATATTTTCGTGTAATGATAGAACGCATGGAAAAGATTACGCAGCAAGAAATTTTACCGCATATTGTCTATAAAAGGAGTTATGCGCATCAAGATTTCATCAAAGATTATCATGCTTTTAAAGGAAATGCTTATGGTTTAGCAAACACACTCATGCAAACTGCTATTTTAAAACCTTCAATGAAAAGCAAAAAGGTGAAAAATCTCTATTTTACAGGACAACTAACTGTTCCCGGTCCTGGTGTGCCGCCCGCTCTGATTTCTGGGCAGGTTGTGGCGCAGCTTATCAAAGACAAACACTAGTTACTTTATTATCAATGAGTTAATATGTAACCAACGTTATAAAATATATCTGTTTTGTTCCACTTTAATTAACTGTTTAGGGTATGCGAATTTTATTTGACCAAATCTCACACGCAACGAGTAAAAACATCACTCGCACTTACAGCACTTCGTTTTCTATGGCAATTGCCTTGCTCGAGAACAAAATCCAACAAGATGTTTACAATATTTACGGCTTTGTTCGCCTAGCTGACGAAATTGTAGATACTTTTCATGACCAAGATAAGGAAAAACTGCTAACGCAAATGATTGAACAAACCTGGGAAGCTATTGAAATGAAATTTAGTTTAAACCCCGTATTGTACAGCTTTCAAGAAACAGTGCATCGTTACCAAATTGACCATGAGTTGATTCGTTTGTTTTTAGAAAGTATGGAAATGGATTTGAACAAACACCTTTACGACCAAGCAAAATATGAAAAATACATTGTGGGTTCTGCTGAGGTTGTGGGTCTGATGTGTCTAAAAGTTTTTTGCTATGGCAACCAAGAATCTTATGATGCGCTTAGGTATTCGGCTTCTCGTTTGGGAGCAGCTTTCCAAAAAATTAATTTTTTGCGCGACTTAAAGGCTGATTATGAAGGACTTGGAAGGACTTATTTTCCAAATGTAAGTTTCTCTCATTTTGATGAAAAAGCCAAACGCGAAATTGAAGAAGACATCGAAAAAGATTTTCAAGATGGTTTTGAGGGTATCAAACAACTTCCCAAAGGCTCACGTTTTGGGGTATATGTAGCTTATATTTATTATTACAATTTGTTCGATAAAATTAAGAAAATTCATGCTTCTCGCATTATGGAAGAGCGTATTCGGATTTCTGACCGCCGAAAATATTCTTTATTTATGACTTCTTATATTCGCAATCAAATTGGTTTTTTATAAAAAATTGCCTAATTTCGTAATAACTATCTCTGTTTTATCATTTTATTGAAAATTCGTGCTTCCTATTTCGCTCATTTTCAATAGAAATGAGCGAATAACTCTTTTTTATTCATCACTTAATCGAAAAAAATATGATAATTCCAAATCATACAACGCCAACTCCTACACAAGTGCAAGAGCTTGTTGTGTTGGTAGATGAAAATGACCACGAAATTGGCTTCATGGAAAAAATGGAAGCACACGAAAAAGCCGTTTTGCATCGTGCATTCTCGCTTTTTGTCTTTAATTCAAAGGGAGAAATGTTGTTGCAGCAACGCGCTTACCATAAATATCATTCGGGCGGCTTGTGGACAAACGCTTGCTGTAGTCATCCGCGTCCAAATGAGAAAGTAGAGGCGGCTGCGGCTCGCCGTATTCAAGAAGAAATGGGGATTTCGTGCGAGGAGATTAACTATGCCTTTTCTTTTGTTTATAAAGCGGCTTTGGATAAAAACCTTACGGAGCATGAATTAGACCATGTTTTGATTGCTTATTATGAGGATGTTTGTAAGATTAATAAAGAAGAAGTGGCTGACTTTCAATATGTAAGCATTGAGCAGATTAGAAAAGATTTGCTAGAATGTCCCCAAAATTACACCGCTTGGTTCAAAATTATTTTTGAAAGAGTCGTAACTTATTATCAACTCATTGGGAAATAAGGAAGTTTGCACAAAGCGATATAAAAAAGTACTTTCAGCCATAACTTTGTGCTACTTTGTGAAAAAACTTAGGGTAACTTTGTGGTGAAGCAATAACGTTTTTGATTTTAAGAAAATTAACATTTTTTGGTGAAAACTACAATTATTGGAGCAGGCATTGCGGGGCTTGCCTCTGCTGTGCGTTTAGCTGCAGCAGGGCAGCAAGTGACTGTGTTAGAGGCAAATAACTATGTTGGGGGAAAACTTTCGCAGTTTTCACAAGCAGGGTTCCGTTTTGATGCGGGACCTTCTTTGTTTACGATGCCGCAATTTGTGGAAGAATTGTTTCAACTTGCACAAAAAGACATTCAACCCTATTTTGAGTATGAACGCCTGCAAACGATTTGTCATTATTTCTACGAAGATGGTACGAGAATTTTAGCGCACGCCGATAAGCAGCAATTTGCAGATGAAGTAGCCAAAAAATTGGATATTTCACCCCAAATTATTTTGGATAGATTGAATCATTCTAAAGTATTATATGACTATACTTCGAATGTTTTTTTAGAGCAATCTTTACACAAATGGAAAAATTACTTTTCAAAGCAAGTTATTGATTGCATATTTAACATTCATAAACTCCACATTTTCAATACAATGAATGGGGTAAATGAGAAAACCTTGAAGCATCCAAAATTGGTACAGTTGTTCAATCGGTTTGCAACTTACAACGGCTCAAATCCCTACCTCGCTTCGGGAATTATGAACATTATTCCGCATCTTGAGCATAATATTGGTGCATTTATTCCCAAAAAAGGAATGTATGAAATTACAAACGCAATTTATGGCTTGGCAAAAGACTTAGGTGTTACCTTCGAAACGGAAACGCAAGCAGAGGAAATTGTAGTGGAAAATAAAAAAACGAAAGGTGTTGTTTCGGTTTCTAATGCTCAAAAAAGGCTTTTACCCAGCGACTTTGTGATTTCAAATTCAGATGTAGTTCCCACCTATAAAAAGCTATTAAAACATGAGCAAATTCCCTATCACATCGAAAAACAAGAACGTTCTAGTTCTGCTTTGATATTTTATTGGGGGATAAATAAAAATTTCGAAGAATTAGGGGTACACAATATCTTTTTTACAGAAAATTACCCTGCTGAATTTGATTGTTTGTTTAAAACCAAAACTTTGTATCACGACCCAACCGTTTATATTAACATTACCGCTAAAAAATGCAAAGCTGACGCGCCAGAAGGTTGTGAAAATTGGTTTGTTATGATAAATGCTCCTGCAAATTATGGTCAAAATTGGGATTTGTTCATTGCAGAAGCTAGAAAAAACATCCTTTCTAAATTAGGGAGAATGTTGGGGGTAAATATCGAACCCTTGATTCAAACGGAAGGGATTTTAAGCCCACCTTTGATTGAGGCAAAAACTACCTCTTTTCGCGGTTCTTTGTATGGCACAAGCTCTAATACCATGATGTCGGGTTTTTTGCGCCACCCCAATTTTTCGCAGAAAATTAAAAACCTCTATTTTTGTGGGGGTAGTGT
>JBJXHA010000391.1:0-12698 GCA_046160275.1 Bacteroidia bacterium
GAAGTGTATGCGTATAAAAAAATGTATGCTGATGAAAAATTCATTGGTTTGGGCGAAAAAACGGGAAACTTGAACCGCAGAGGCAATTCCTATCAACATTGGAACAGCGATGTGCCTGCCTACGCCATGAATGCCGACCCTTTGTATAAAACGCTACCTTTTTATATGGGCATTCAAGGCAATAAAACTTATGGCATTTTCTTGGATAATACGCATCGTTCTTATTTTGACTTTGGAGCTTCAACAGACGAGCAATTTATGCGTTTTGGCGCGGCTGATGGCGAGTTAAATTATTACTTTTTTGGCGCAAATTCAGTCAAAGAAATCATCGAAGATTATACATGGTTGACAGGCAGAATGAAATTGCCGCCTTTGTGGAGTTTGGGTTATCAACAATGTAGATGGAGTTATTATCCTGATACAGAAGTACTTAATTTGGCGCGTACTTTCCGCGAAAAGAAAATACCTGCCGATGTTATTTACCTCGATATTAATTACATGGACGCTTATAAAATCTTCACTTTTCATCCTGAACATTTTCCAAAGCCTAAAAAAATGATTGACGAATTGAAAGAAATGGGCTTTCATTTGGTTGTCATTGTCGACCCTGGAATTAAAATTGAAAAAGGCTATGAACAGTATGAAAGTGGCGTAAACAACAACTTTTTTGTAAAATATCCAAATGGAAAGTTTTACACGGGCAGCGTTTGGCCAGGTCGCTGTCATTTTCCCGATTTTACAAGCGAAGAAGTGCGAAATTGGTGGGGCAAACAGTTTCAAATTTATACCGATGCAGGCGTAGAAGGTTTTTGGAACGACATGAACGAGCCTGCCGCTTGGGGGCAAAATATTCCCAACCTCATAGAATTTCAATATGAAGGCAAAAAAACGACCTTAAACGAGGCAAGAAATGTGTATGGCTTGCAAATGTCGAGGGCAACTTCGGAAGGAACGGCAAAATTGATGGGAAACAAGCGAAATTTTGTGCTTACACGGGCAGCATATTCTGGGATTCAACGTTATTCAGCCGTTTGGACAGGAGATAATGTGTCAAATGACGAACATTTGATACTCGGAACGCGCCTTGTCAGCAGTTTGGGGCTAACAGGCATCGCTTTTGCTGGACCTGATGTGGGCGGTTTCATCTCCGAACCCAACAAAGACCTCTTTTTGCGCTGGCTTTCGATTGGTACGTTTACACCTTTTTTGAGAAATCACAGCGAAATTAACAGCAAAGACCAAGAGCCTTGGACTTTTGGTGAATGGGCGGAGGAAATTGCGCGTAAAAACATCAATCTACGTTATCAATTATTGCCTTATTTGTATTCTACTTTTAAGGAAGCGAGTGTTTCGGGTATGCCCGTAGCGCGCTCATTAGCAATAGATTACACTTTTGATAATAACATTTATGATTGGGGCTTTCAAAATCAATATTTGTTTGGACACGCTTTTTTGATTGCACCTGTTACGAGCAAAGAGCGTTATTTAAAAGTATATTTGCCCGAAGGAAATTGGTATAATTATTATACAAACGAAAAACACGCGGGAAATCAGCAACTTATCGTAGAAGCTCCCCTCGAAAAATTGCCTGTATTTGTGAAAGCAGGCGCGATTGTTCCGATGCAAAATGTGGTTCAACACACCCAAGAAACGCCCAAAGATACGCTAGAAATTCACTTATACCACGATGCAAATGGCATTTCTTCTTTTATTTATTATGAAGACGATGGCGAAACCTACGATTACGAAAAAGGCGCGTATTACCAAAGAGACCTCACCTTAGACGACAAAAAAGGCAGCCTTCGCTTTTCAGCCGTAGAAGGGAAATTTACCTCTCGTTTTCGCTACGCCCGCCTGCATCTGCATGGTTTTGGCAAAGAAACAAAAATCAGCGATAAAGAGGCCGTTGCCTTGAAAAATGAAGCATTTGAGGTGAAATATAGGTAGTTTTTTTACCGCGTTTATTGAACAGTTCAGAACTCTTCAAAGAGTTCTGAACTGGTGAACTATAAAACGGCACTAACTCTTCCCTGCCAGCCTCTCAATCACTTGCATCAGCGTTTCTATTTCCTGCTTTAAGCGTTGATTTTCAGTTTGGTAAGAAGAAATAAGGCTGTCTTTTTCTTCTTCCACGCGGTTTTGTACCTCTTCTAATCCAAAAATATAATCTAAAGAGTCTAATTGATAATAGTTTTTTAATAGCATTAACTCTTCTGAGGAAAATCCAATTTTCCCATTTTCTTTTTGCGTATAAGCACTTTTGGTTAAGCCTAATATATCTGCAATGATTTGTTGAGATACGCCTTTTTCATTTCGTAGCGTTCTAAATTTGTGTGCAATTTGTTGTTTAATATTTTCCATAATGGGTTGTTTTATTATATTTTGATTAAAAAAAATAATCAAAATTATTTTTTGGTAATTATTTTTGTATTATCTTTGTGCCATTAAAGCCTTAATAGACTTCTAATAGTGTAGCACAGATAAGATTAACTGCCAAAATTAAGGATTTTATTGGCTTAAATCGTAGATTTTTTTAACTTCTTAAAGTTGGAATGTATAACAAGCGAAAAATAACAAAATATCAAAAAATTGTACTGGCTCTCTTGGCAAGAGAGTTAAGTTTGCAGCCTTCTTCTTTGGAGATGAATTATCGTATCTTGGCGGATAAAAAAGAAAAGCACTATCAATTAGTGGCTTATGGTTGGGAGAATTTCAAAGGAAAGAAAATGTATTTGTATCAAGTTCTGCTACATTTTTACCTAACAGAAGCAGCTATTTTGGAAATTTTGGTAAATAAAACAGAGTTACCTTTGGAAATCGAATTGCCCAAATTAGGTATTTCCTTATCAGAGCTTCGCCCGCTTTTTATTGTGCCTGAAGAGAGGGGTGTTGTGGGTTATGCTTCTTAAACATTAAACTAGATAAAATTTCTGATTTTTTAGGGTGGGAATGAATTCCCACCCTAAAAAATCAGAAATTTTGCCCATGAAAAGTAGATATTTTTCATTCCTTCATCTCCTTTTCCAACAAAATCCTTAACCTATCTGCTAAAACCCTTTGCCCTTCTTCGGTTAAATGGTATTCATCGCGGTAAATATTGAGTGGGTTAGGAAATTGAAAACCAGAGAGATAGGAAATTTGTAGGCTGTCTAGTTTCTGTAAAATGGTTTGGCTGTGGATATCGGGCTGTTGTTGTGTTGCTTCGGAGAGCGTAGGGTGTAGGTAAATAGCAAGCGGTATCTTTTTTTCTTGGCAATATTGTTTAAAAAAGGTAAAGCCTTGATTGAAAGGGTAACTTTTTACTTTTTTAGGTTTGCTTTCTTGGTGTTTTTGGATTTGCCAAAACCGAAACTTATTTTTAAGGTAGCGATGATACACTTCAGTCCATGCGCAAAAAGGTTGTTTTGTGGGCAAGTGTTCAAACATTCCCGCAGACGAGATAAGAGGCAAATTATCGTAAATATTGTTATTATTCACGACTAACACAATGCCTTTTGCCTCAAAATCTCCAAAAAGTTTCACATATTCCATTGCTACATCAGGTCCCCAACCGCCTCCCGAAAGGTTTAAAATACGAATATTTTCGCCCTTTTTTTGCTGAAATTCCTTTTCTAAATGAGAAGTTGCCAAACTATCATGATGCGTCAAATTTCCGCCATTTAGCACAGAATTTCCGATGATTAACCAGCGTTTTTCTCCCGTTTTTAGCGGCAAACTGCGCATTGATTCTTCATTGTATAAAATGCGATTGCCAAATTTTGTAAGTTCTTGCTTAGGTTTTACGATGGAATGTAAAATGGGGTGAGGTTGGTATAGTAAAACTGTTCCCAATCCCCATACTTGCCGCATTATCAGCTCGGTAAGAAGTAGAAAAAGTACCGTTCCTGCTAAAAAGTAAGCCCCTTTTTTTAAAAATGCCATTTCCCCTTTAATTTATGCTTTCGTCTAAGATTCATTGTAGCACAGAAAGAACATTATGTGGCTATGCGTAAAGTTGTAACCTCCTATATTTTGTTTGGGGTAAATTTTCTTATTTTGTAGCGTGGGAATTAATTCCCACGCTACAAAATAAGAAAATTTACGAAAGGTTTATGCCCGCTACATTCCCTCTTTTTTATCATTTCTCAATTCTCGAATCCTTTTGCGCACTTCCACAATATACAAACTTCCGGGATAAGCCGAGAGCATTTCCATATAATATTTCATGGCATTTTCGCTGTCTTTGAGGTTATAATCATACAAACGCGCCTTCGTAAAAAGGGCATCATCGGCATAAATATCTTCTTTGTATTTGTCCAAAATACGGTTAAGCAATTCTAAGGCTTGGGGTATCTCGTTCTTTTTCAAGCAGATATTCGCCTTTGTCCAATAAATTTCATCGGCAAGCGAATGAGTTGGATATTTATAAGCGAGAGAATCCATCAGTGTATTTGCCTCGTCAAAATTGCGCTGATACACCAATAATTCTGCTTGCGAAAACATAGCCAAGGCTTTAGTTGTGCTATCCAACCCTGTATTATCAATGATTTTGAGGTTTAGCTGAATCGCATCATTGGAAATATCATTGGAGGTATTGTCTTTTATCGTAGCCAAAATAGACTGCGCCATGTCAAATTCTCCGCGATAATATGCCATTTGTCCCAAGCGAAACTTCGCCATCGCCCCCGTTTGGCGGTCTTTAAACTGCTCGGCAAGGTTGGTATAAAGCAATTTTGCATTGTTATAATCCTTTTTCATCACCATAATATCCCCAATCAACAAACGCCCCTTTGCCCAATCCTCCTTGCTCATGCCTCTACCTTGCGGTTGCGTTGCCGTAATTTCCTCCAAATCTGCTTTGGGTTCATCTAATTGATTCAAATAAAACACCTGCAAATTGGCGCGGCGATAAATGGCATTAAAATATTGTTGTTGCTTGCCAAATTTCTGAATTAGTTCGCCGTAGGCAGCCACTGCTTCTTGAATCGCAGTCATGTCGGGCGGCACTTGTTCAAAAGCGCGAAGTTCGCCATTCGTTGCTTTTTCGATAAAACTCATGAAATAATAAGGCGAACTAGGTTTATTATTGATAATGTAATCGTAGGATTTATTGGATAAATCGTAATTTTTGCTGTTTCGCATGGTTTCGGCAAAACGAAAAACGCCCTCACCATCTTCGTAAAAAAATTTATCAATGGCTTTTACTTGCAAAAAAGCCTCTTGAAAATCCTTTTTTAATACATAAAATTCAAAAATCGTTTGGCGAATCCCTAAGTCTCCTGCATTGAGTTCAGCCTCTTTTAATAAGACCTTTTCAATGGCATCGTTTGCGCCCGCATTTCCTACCATGTTCAAAATAGACAAATTCACCAAACCATAAGACTCGCGGTCATTGTAATATTGATTGATATACTCTCCTGTGGCTTTTTCATACATTCCTTGTTGATCATAAATAGTGGCGAGTTCAGGTGCGAAAATGGCATCATTTCTTAGCTTTTTTCTTCCCATCAAGTAGGTTTGTTCTGCCTCTTCGAGTTTGCCTGTTTTCACCAAAAACACCCCAACTTGAATGAAATCGCTTTCATTTTTGAGCTGATTGTTTAAGGTTTCATAAATGGTTTTTGCCTCCTCATCTTTGCCAATTTTCTCCAAAGTTGCCGCTTTCATGGCAGGATAAACAAAGTTATACGGCTCTTTTTGAATTGCTTTATCCATGAACACAATGCCTTCATTGAATTTTTTAAGTTGTTCGTAACAAGTCAAAATGCGCGTAACAAACTGCGATTTTGACTCACGCGCATACAATTTACCGTAAAATTCTAGCGCAGACTCATATTCCTTGTCTAAAAAATATTGTTCGGCGAGTTTCTCCTCATTCGACTGTGGCTGTGCGGAGCTTACCACGAAAAGGAGAAAAAAAAAGGTGAAGAAACTGATGCTTTTTTTCATTTTTTATACGTTAAATAGATTCTTCTTCAAACTCAATCTCAATTGTTTCATTGACAGTTACTTTACGTTCCGCACTTTTGAGAACACTCATAACGGTAGGCAAATTCATACGCTCACCGTCTAGCAATTCTTGAACGCTGATAACTACTATTTTGGGGTAACTATGCCCAAACATTTTATTTTCATATTGCCCATATTTGCTTGCTTCCTTTACCAAATTTGGCATCGGATACAAGGTAAGCAAATAGCCAACCGCAGCTTTTTCACGCTCAACTGTGCCATATAAATCGCGCACAACGGTGGGAGAAAGGGTTTTATTTGATTTTACCGAAAAAATGACTTGTTTATATAATTGCTTCCCTTTTTCATCACTATCCATCATATAAGCAATGCCATCAATGCCACCATCACCCCCTTTTTTCTCATGAATAGCAGCACGATTATTTGAAAAACTTAAGACAAACCACTTTTCAAATTCTTTACGCAGTCTATCATCTTTTCGATTTGCTAAGGCAATAGCAGCTTCCATATCTTGCGGCACACCGTTTAACTCTACTCGTGCAGCTTGCAAAATTTTCTTAGTTTCTTTATCAGCAACATCTTTGGTAAAGTCACCACCAAAGGTATCCTCTAATCTTTTCAATATCAGCGAGATAGACTGATAAGTAATATCAACCCCAATCCACTTTCGTTTTAGCTTTTCTGCTACTGCAATCGTTGTACCACAGCCACAATAAGCATCTAATACCACATCTCCCTCATTTGAACTTGCCTCAATAATTCTTTCTAACAAAGCTTCAGGTTTTTGAGTAGGATACCCTAAACGCTCTTTTGCTGATGCATTAATAATAGGGACTTCCCAAACATCTCCCAATCTTTTTCCTTTTGGGTTTAAATATATTTTATAGGCATCTTGACCTTTCCTCTTTTGCCAACGAAACCATTTGCCTTCCTCATCTTGCTTATAATGACTATCAGCCTTGCCTGATTTTTCGCCATATTGCTCTCTTGGTTCATTAAAAGTAGCTGGATTTTGTTTGATATAAAAAAAAATTACATCGTGTAACCTTTGAAAGCGGTTGCTTGCAGCAGTATAACGCTTATAACTCCAAATTAATTCATTTTGAAAATCTCCCCCTTTCGGGCAGAAAATCCCATCGCAAACTAATTTTAAATAATGGCTTGCTGTAGGGTCGCAATGCAGGTAAAACGACCCTGTGGGCTTTAGAACACGATGAATTTCGGTAATACGCTGCGTCATGCTCACTAAATAAGCAAGCAAACTTCCCTTTCCTAGTATCTTCTCCATTCCTACGATGAGGTTGATGCTTTGATGCGTATAATTTCCCATTTTATTGTTCAAAATTTCGTCAAACCCTTCGTTTGCCATCGCATCCCAAGTCCAAGTATCAACAAATGCCTGCGCTTGTGCCACATCTTCTTTGCCTACGTTGTTATAAATTTGGTTGTAATTTCGTTTTGAATTAAAAGGTGGGTCAATGTAGCATAAATCCACACTTTCTGCTGCTACATATTTTCTCAGAACTTCTAAATTATCTCCGTAAAATAGCTTATTTTTCATTTTAATTTGTTCTAATAGTTTGGCAAAATTACACAAAAAGCCTTGATTTTACAAGCTACAAAGTTGTTACCTTTTTCCCCAAACTATTTTGCATTTTTTGGGGAATGTGTAGGCGAATTTCTTGAAATAAGGCATGAATAAGGCGTTTTTTGACAAAATTGCGATGGGTAACAAGGCTTACTTCGCGCACAGGTTCGGGAGCTTGAAAATAGCGCACTTTTTCCATTTGTTCCTCGCTCAAATCAAAGGTGGCAAGTTCGGGCAGAAAGGTCATGCCGCCATTGATTTCCACGAATTTTCGAAGTGTTTCTAAATTTCCACTTTCATATTGCAAATTTGGCAAGGCATTTTTGGCGGCTCTTTGGCAAATGTTTAACACTTGTGAGCGCAAACAGTGCCCTTGTTGCAACAACCAAACTTGCTGTAAGTCAATCATTTCTGGCTTTAGTTCTTGCTCTTTCAACAAAAGATGATGTTCGGATAAATAAGCAACCAAAGCCTCATAAAACAGTGGTAATTCTTGAATGTTGTTATCTTGCAAAGGTGTTACCAAAACCCCTACATCTAACAAGTCATTTTTGAGCTGATAAATGATGTTTTCGGTGGTTAATTCTTGAATTTTCACCTTAATTTTGGGATATTTTTGGAGAAACTGTGGCAAAAACAAAGGCAACAAATAAGGTGCGAGCGTGGGAATGATTGCCATTCTTAGTTCACCTTGTAATTCTGCCGTTTTATCTGCGATAATTTCCTTGATTTTTGCAGCTTCCGCCAATATTTGCCGCGCTTGACTGATGATTTCCGCCCCAACTTCGGTAGGAATCACAGGTTGACGGCTTCTATCAAACAAAATAACGCCTAATTCTTCCTCTAATTTGTGAACCTGCATACTCAAAGTCGGCTGCGTTACCGAGCATTTTTCCGCCGCCAATCCAAAATGATGATAGGTGTCTAAGGCGATGACGTATTCGAGTTGTGTGAGTGTCATATTATTATTTCTTGCCCTACTTCCCTTGATTCTCTCCTTTGCTCAATGGGTTTTCTGTTGTAATAACACCATTAGGCAACTCATAAAATCGCTCGCCTTTTAAAACGAAATCGTTAGGTAAGCCGTGTTTATGGTTAATTTCTTTTGCTTCTTGTACTGCCTTACTAAAAAGGTGTGTGAAATAAGAGGCACTTTGATACGCCGAAAGATTTGTTAACTTGTTCACTCTCATATTTCTACAATGTCTTTTTGAAAATTAATAAATAAAGGCTCAAGTTCTACCAAGTAGTTCTCACCTACTCCCACTGCAACTTTTTGAGGACTCTCAGTTGCCGAATTATAAAGCAAAACCCATTCATCAGAAAGTTTTTTGTAAATATGCCAAAAATTAGATTTGCTTCTATAATAACGTCTAATTACATCTTCGTCAGGAATAAAGTGTCCGCCTAGCTTTACGCGAAGTTTTATCCTTTGGATGCAATCAGATGGACTTTCTAAGAAAACATAAACAAACCTTATCAAATAGCCTTTTTCATGAAGTTCTTTCAATACTCGTACCAAATATTTACCTGATAAGGTGCTTTCAAGTACAAAACTTTTGTTATCCGTTGTGTATTGTTCTAGCCGCTTAAAAAACTCCTTTCCCGCCTGAAGTTTTGACGTAGATAACTCCTTTTCAATCTCGTCTGCATTAAGAAATTGGAAGCCTGTTTCTTGCAAAATTTGTTTTGAAAAAGTGGTTTTACCTGAGCCATTTGCGCCGCCAATCACAATGATTTCTTTCATGTTTATAGCTTAAATTTTACAATACTACGTCCTTTATTAATTGATTAAACTCAGCAATCATCATCGCGGTAGCGCCCCAAACAATATGATTATCAATCAGGTAACAAGGTGCGTCCATGATGAGTTTATGATTCCCTGACATCGGAACTTTCTGTACCATTTTGATTTCCTCTTGTAAAAGATAGCGCAAAGGAACTTCAATCACGTAGGCGACTTCGCTTGCTTGAGTAACAAAGTTGGGGCGTTCAGCCATAAATCCTAAGGTTGGATAGACCATAAAATTGCTGGGAGGAATGTATAACTCTGACATTGCCCCTAAAACCTCTACCTTATCTGCAGGAATACCCAATTCCTCCTCTGCCTCTCGCAATGCCGTATGTGTATAAGAAGTGTCATTTTTTTCTACACTTCCTCCGGGAAAACTCACTTGACCACTATGCGTATGCCCATCTTCGGTGCGCTTCATCAATACAGTGTGTAACTCATCTTGGTGCGGATAAATCAACGCTAATATTGCTCCTCGCCTTGCATTGTCAGGAATTTGATATGTTTTTGCGCGAATACCTGGAGCCATTTGCATCTGTATCTCAATGCCTGGTAAAGGTTGCCTCATGCGCTCGGAAAGCCTAAGCAAATAATCTGCTGAATACTTCATGTTCTGTATAAAGTTGGGAAATGCTACGCGAAATTACGTTTTTTTTGTAGTGCAACCAAAAGAATTATCACAAATCAAATATACCTTACTTATGATTTAGGTATTATTTTTGCGTTAAATTTTGAGGTTCGCCCTAAAATCTGTTTTTTTACGTACTTTTTCATTCATAAGTTCCTACTTTGCTCCTCATTGCGTTCTTTTTTGCACATTATACACCCTTAATTTTGTGAATTTTATATGACAAAAAATGCTTCTAAACACCACACTAATATGCGTTTTCTCTACGATTTTGCCGATGTTAATTTGGTAGAAGGTGAATTGCAGTTGGGCTTAAAAAAGACGAAATTTCAAATTTCGGGCTACCGTGACCCTTTAGGCGATTTGACAAGTCAGGTTTTGTATCTGATTGAACATTATGGAAAGAAGAAAGAAGTCTATGTTTCCAAGCTCAATCGCTTTTTGTTGGAAAATGATAATGTGGCGGAAGTTACTTGGGCGGGAGAATCACGGGGACATCGTTGGTTTTTGGAATTAAATGACGACCTCACGATACGGATTCGTTTTGAAACCTATAAAGATTATTTTTATCCTGAAACGATAGAGGATAAGAAAACGGTGCAAACGGTTCTGCCACTGAAGGATTTTGTGGCGGTGTTGTTGGGGACTTTAGACGAATTGCTGAATCGTTATGGCTTTATTGGCTATAAAAGTTATTGGGCGGAATATGAGTTTCCTATTTCTAACTATTTGTTACTCAAACAATTTCTCCAATCTGATGCAAGCCTTACGAAGATGGAAGAAATGTTGGAACAACTTACACATGAGGCAAATATTAAAGTTTCGACTTTGGCAGAAGATGTAGAAATTATGAATCAAGCAGTTGATAGTCAGTGGGTAGGGGAATCTTTAGAAGATTGTTAATACAAAAAAATGGTAGTCCTACCAATGTAATGCTGAGTAAAACCTGTAGCGGCTGCTTATTAAAATCAATTAAATAAACGCACTTTCCATGTAGCGGCTGCTTTAGCTGCCGCATCAGTGCAAAAACGAAGTTTTTGCCAATGGAGGGCAGCTGAAGCAGCCCGTACAACAGGCGTCTTTAAGTGCAATTAATTTAGTGAAATTAATTAGCTTCCGTATCAGCGCAAAAACGAAGTTTTTGCCAATGGTGGGCAGCTGAAGCAGCCCGTACAACCTTACATTTTTGCCACTACCAAAAAAATTAACCATGAAGGTAATATACTTTATATGAAAAATGGCTTACGTTTTTTGTTCCTTTTTTTGTTTTGGGCTTGTTCAACCAATGCGGAACAATCAGAAAAGCAGGAGGGGAATAAGTCCTCCTCAATCATTAGTTATGAGGTAGATGTGTTGCAAGAACATTGTGCTTTGTATTGGAAAGATGATGATGATTCTCTTTTGTTAAGTTTGGGTAGGCTAAAAGAATACGTTGAATCGAAAAATCAAAGCCTTTCTTTTGCGATGAATGGGGGAATGTATATGAAAGACCATCGTCCGCAAGGTTTGTTTATACAAGCAGGAAAAACGATTGTGCCGCTGGATACCCATAGCGGCGAGGGGAATTTTTACCTAAAACCCAATGGCGTTTTTTATTTAACAGCAGAAAAGGAGGCGGGCGTTTGCACTACCTCAGATTTTAAAACCAAAACCCACATTCAATATGCTACGCAATCTGGACCGATGTTGCTTACAAATGGCAATATTAACCCTGTGTTTACCAAAGGTTCAAGTAATCTTTTTGTTCGCAATGGCGTAGGCATTTTAGCAAATCAGCACATTTTGTTTGCCATGTCGAAAAAGCCCATCAACTTTTATGATTTTGCCACTTTTTTTAAAGAAAAAGGCTGTAAAGAAGCCCTTTATTTAGATGGCTTTGTTTCTCGTACTTATTTGCCTGCAAAAGATTGGAAACAAACTGATGGCGAATTTGGGGTAATGATTGGCGTTACTGTGAGTAATTAGCATAAGAATATTTTGAGTTGTGTACTTCCAAAGGATAAGAAAATTTAATAACTATGCAATACTACAGTGTAAATTAAGTTTTATTGCATTTCGCTCTAGTCGTCATGCTGTAAGCATCTTATCACGTAATGTGTTCAAGCTATATTTGATAAGATGCTTACAGCATGACCAGCCCGCAAAAGTATAAGAAAATTTAATAACGATGCAATACAATATTTGTAATTTAATTTTTTTATATGTAATATGCGGCGTATTTATCGTTTTTACCTTTTCATTTATACGAAGTATGCAAAAAAATCTTACGCAACTCTTTTCTTTTGCCTTTCTTTTGGGGGTAATTTCTTCCCAAATGGTGAATGCGCAAAATTTTGTCAATCTCATTCAGGCTCCACCTCTCTTATTGGGGCAAAATGGGGTATTTAATTTGACAGCAGATTCTAGTACACACAATTTTAATCCCAATCAGCAGGGAAATTATTTAAACACTCCGCTTAAGACTTTTTGCTATAACCAATCAGGGTATTTAGGGCCTACGATGGTTTGGCAAAGAAGTACACCCATTCAAATTAATGTAACCAATAACCTCAATGAGCGGATTACTACGCATTGGCATGGCGCAAATCTACCTGCATATACAGACGGAGGACCTCAAGAAATGATAGGTAAAGGAAGTACTTGGTCTCCTAGTTTTACCGTGATAGATCATGTGCAGACTGCTTGGTATCATCCTCATCTCATGGATTCTACGACTAGACAGGTGGCAATGGGTATGGCAG
>JBJXHA010000392.1:0-3136 GCA_046160275.1 Bacteroidia bacterium
GGTCATATACCCAAATATAGCAGCCGCCGCGCAAAGGACTGTCGGTGTCCCATGTTTTTTCCAACGCCACCACAATTCCCCCCGAAACCGAAAGCACATTTACCGCGCTGTTCGTTTTATCGTCTAAAGCATCTTGGTCAGTATCGCGGATAAAAATATCGTGCGCAGGATGCCCGCCATGCTTATTTCCTTGAAAATAATCGTAACCCGTTGCTACATAGCCACTTCCATTTTTGCCACCAATCGCAGATTTTGTATAACCTTGCAAGGGAAATACCCAACTCGTTTTGCCGTAGTTTTTGCCACCTGCGGCTTGATATTCCTTTTTAAGCAAGGGAATGAGGCGTGCAATTTCTTTTTTTGCAGCAGCTTTGGCGATAAGTCCATCGCGGATTTGGGTATTTAAGTCATTAAATTCCGTAGCCAAAGACAATAAATGGGCTGGCTGCTTTTCTGCCTGAACCGCTTGCATTGCTTGATTTGTGTCCGCAATTGCCGCCACTTTGGGAGGCGTTTTTACCTCTGTTTGGCAAGCAAATAATAACATCATCAGCGGATAGAATGAAAAAAGATGTGTGAACATACTATATTTAAAATAAAAACAAGTAATGGAAAATTAATAATTGATAATGGAAAATTTATCAATTATTAATTTTCCATTACTTATCACCTATCAACTAAGTTTTACTTTCCTTCCTGCTCCCGAAACCACGCCATCGCATCGTGAATGCTTTCTTGAATAGGGCGATAAGTGTAGCCTAATTCTGTTATTGATTTTTGATGCGAAAAATTACAATTAGATTGCAAAACTTTGATGGAATAAGGAGTAAAAGGCGGTTTTTTGTTGATAAAAGAAAACAACCACTCCGTAACGTATGATGAAACAAGCGCTAGTTTTACAGGTACTTTCAAATGACTACGCATATTAGGCGTTTTGCTACGAATAATATCCATCAGTTCATTAATCGTAGCCGTTTCCCCAGCAAGCATATAGCCCTCCCCTGCTCGCCCTTTTTCATAGGCAAGCAAAATCCCCGCTACCACATCTCGCACATCTACAAAATTATATTGCCCTTCTAAATAAAAGCCTAAACGATTATACATATAATCCGCAATCATTTTGCCTGCCTCCGACCCTCTAAAATCATAAGGACCCAACACCCCTGCGGGAAAACAAATAACAGCATCTAGCCCTTTTTCAACTGCACCTTTCACTGCTTTTGTAGCTGTCGCTTTTGTTTTGGCATAGCCTCCTAACAATTCGTCAGGATTAAAGTCACTTTCCTCCGTAATCAATTGATTATTAGGTAAATCAGGCAAGGCATGAACCGAACTTGTATAAACCAATCGCCGAACTTTGTGCGCCAAGCAAGCATCTATCACGTTTTGCGTTCCTCCCACATTTACTTCATACAACTCTTTACTAGGATAAGAAGAAATGGAAATAATACTCGCCAAATGAAACACAACTTCCCTGCCCTCTACTGCCTGCATTACCAATTCTTTGTCCCGAATGTCGCCCTTATACACCTCTAAAGGAAGTTCTTTCAACCAATCGGGTTTATCTCCCTCTATGGTTAAGATACGTACATCCTCACCTCTTTCTACTAATTTTCGCACCAACACATTCCCTATATGCCCTGATGCTCCTGTTACTAATACTTTCATAAACAACTAATTAAATATTTCTCCGCGCCCTAGTCTGCCGTTAGCAACTTGCTAGGCTAGAGAACATCTTTGCGCCAAAAATAGGTAAAAAAAATTTGCAACACGAAAATATTTTTCTCTCCCAAAACTCCTATAATTTCTTATCTTATGTTAACTTTTTATACATTCTCTATCAAAACACTTTTCACTGTAATAAATATTTTGTAGTATTGTGCCTAGTTTTATGGCTTCTTTATCTTTTTAAGTTTATGACCAAGCGTTTTTCACTATTTTTCCTCCTTGCCACTTTTTTTGTGGGTATGTCCTTTTCAAGTTTTGCCCAAAACAAAGGAACACTTTCCATTAAGGCATATAACATTCGTAGTAATGCGGGCGTTGTGCGTTTTGCCGTTTATAACAAAAAAGAAAACTTCACACACCCTACTCGATTTTATATTGATGGGGCGATGAATATTAAGAACAAAGTGGCACAAGTAATTTCTAATTTACCCGCAGGAAAGTACGCCGTTGCGCTCTTGCATGATGAAAATAATAGTGGGGGAATGGATTACTTTCTCAAAGCACCAACCGAAGGTTATGGTTTTTCCAATGTCAAAAAATTTATTTTCTCCTCGCCAAGTTACGAGGAATGTTTGATTACCATTCAACCCAATCAAACAACTAATGTTGAAATTCCGATGTATTATCTTTCGTGGTAATAGGTGCTTTTGCAGCGAATTTCGGCTTACTTTCGTCTATTGTTGATGAAAAGAAAGTTACTCATCTTCGTTTTTTTATTTTCTTACTCCGTAGGATTCGCGCAAAAAAATCTCCTAAAAATAGGAGGACATCCAAGCATTGTGAACGCGCTTAGCGTAATGGCAGAGCTTGCTTATGAGCGTGTGCTAGGCAAACATAATTCCTTACAACTTGCAGCGAATGCAGGGATTGGACCTTTTTTTGCCCATGATGCAGGTCCTAGTTTATACCAAACTAACACAATCCAATACAGGTATTATTTTTACCGCCCCAAAGAAGAAATTCAAAGGGCAGCCTACATTGCAGGAGGAATTAGGCAAAACTACGCAAAAAGTAGAGGAGGATATTGGGATATTTCAACCACTAATGAGTGGGGAATTGGTGCAGGTTTCGAGATAGGGAAGCATTTGAAACTAGGAAAATATGGACTTGCCAATCCTTATTTGGGCTTGTATGTTAATTATATGCACTTCCGTCATGTCCATGTGGCAGTGAATGATGGCACTGGTGATTATATCTACTTTAATCCACCCAAAATTACAACAGGTTGGTATCCGATGCCTACTTTTCGCTTAGGTTGGAATTGGGGAATTGCTTGGGGTAAATAAAAACAAGAAACTGTCCAAAAAGGCTAACTCACAAAAAATAGTATTCATTGTGATTGCTTTTTTATTATGTTCTATGTAAAAAGTTCGGAACTCTTCGAAGAGTTCCGAACTTTTTACATAGC
>JBJXHA010000393.1:0-4088 GCA_046160275.1 Bacteroidia bacterium
TTCAATTCTTTCAAATTTTCCCCGCTTTCCTTGCAAAATATCCGTTACTTATCCGTATTATTGCGGTCGAAGTTAAAAAAATCGTGTATGAAAAGACATTTGAGTTGTTTTCTCTTTTTAATAGGACAAATTACCCTTTGGGCGCAAGCTGTTCCAACGCCAGCTCCTACGCAGTCTCAAGCTGTGTTTATCGAAAATGCTACGATTCACATTGGAAATGGGAAAGTGCTAGAAAAGGCAAGTATTTTGTTTGACAAAGGCAAAATTGAACAAGTAGGGACAAATATTAGTGGAAAAAGTGGGGCAAAAAAGATAGATGCCAAAGGAAAACACATTTATCCCGGATTCATTACGGCTAATTCTAATGTAGGACTCGCCGAAATTGAAGCAGTTAGGGCTACCCTAGACCAATCAGAAACGGGTATTTTTAATAGTAATGCACGCGCAATTGTCGGCTATAATACAGATTCAAAAGTAATTCCTACGGTGCGCTCAAATGGGGTATTGATCGCACAAATTGCACCACAAGGAGGGCTTTTTTCGGGAACAGCGGCTGTCGTTCAACTTGATGCTTGGCATTGGGAAGATGCTGCTTATCAAGCAGATAACGGCATTTACCTAAATTATCCTAACGTATCTGTTGATCGCCAAGACGAGAACAATCCAGTAGATGAGCAGCAAAAGGAAATTGCACGTCAAGAAAATGCCATTCATCAAACCTTAAAAGATGCAGTAGCCTATCGTCAAGCAAAAGAAAGTGGCAAATGGGTAGCACACAATCAAATGTTGGAAGCACTCATGCCGCTGCTCAAAAAAGAAAAAAAGTTATTTATTCGTGCTTATACTGAAAAACAAATCATAAAAGCCGTAACTTTGGGGCAAGAATATGGGCTTTCGGTGGTGATTGTGGGAGGGCAAGATGCTTGGCTACAAACTGAATTGTTAAAGAAATACGAAGTTCCTGTAATTTTATATAAGCCGCATCAATTGCCAAGATTGGAAGATGACGATGTGGACTTGCCTTATAAATTGCCTAATTTGCTAAAAAAAGCGGGCGTTGTTTTTTGCTTTGACATGGACGAATTTTGGAATGAGCGAAATTTGCCTTTTCAAGCGGGAACAGCCGTAGCGCATGGTTTGGGCAAAGAAGATGCAATTTCGGCAATTAGTTTGCAGGCAGCACAAATTCTTGGCATTGACAAAACAACAGGTTCTTTAGAAGTAGGCAAAGATGCAACCCTTATTATTTCTCAAGGCGATGTATTAGATATGCGCACTTCTATTATTACCGATGCCTTTATTCAAGGTCGAAAAATAGACTTGAACAATATGCAAAGCGATTTGTATAAAAAATATAACAACAGTAAACAGTGAGCAGTTACCAGTAAACAAAAAAATATGACCTGATAACTGTTTTCTGATAACTGATAACTGAAAAATATGTCTTTTGATTTTCATGGGTCAGCGCAAAAAAAGTTTGACCAACAATACGATAATTCCAAAACTTATTTATTGCCTTTTATTGGTGAGAAAGTACCTATTACCGCCCAAACAAAGGTCATGGAAATTGGCTGCGGCGAAGGTGGAGTATTAAAAGCCTTTGCCGAAAAGGGGGCTTTTTGTTTAGGAGTTGACCTTTCTGCGCCAAGAATTGAAAACGCACGCGGCTTTTTTCCAGAGGCTGTGGCAACGCAACAGGTACAATTCATCGTTAAGAACGTATATGATGCCGATTTTTTGGAAAAATGGAAAGGTCAGTTTGATGTCATTATTCTAAAAGATGCCATTGAACACATTCCTAATCAAGAAGAATTTATTCCTTATTTGAAAAATTTTCTTGCACCTAAAGGTTGTATTTTCTTTGGTTTTCCGCCTTGGTGTATGCCTTTTGGGGGGCACCAGCAGACTTGTCGCCACAAAATTGCCAGCAAATTGCCTTATTATCATTTGTTGCCTGTATTTTTGTACAAAGCTTTGTTGAAAATGTTTGGGGAAGAGGAACTGGTCATAAAAGAATTGTTAGAAATCAAGGAAACAGGCATTTCAACTTGGCGATTTGAAAGAATTGTAAACAAAAATGGTTTCCAAATCATTCATAAGATACATTATTTGATTAATCCCATTTATCGCTATAAATTTGGTTTGGATCCTGTAAAACAATTTCTCCCGATTACTTGGCTTCCAGGCTTAAGAGATTTTGTAACTACGGCAGTCTATTATTTAATTCAAAAATAATTCATTTAACTTAATCATTTCATTTTCAGTATCATGAAAAAAATTACACTTTTTCTTTTTTCGATGCTTGCACTGATGGGTAGCAGTTTTGCCCAAGCGGGTTTGCTTACGCAACCTAATGTTCCTGATGCGTATGGTTACTATTGGCGTGGCGATACAACCGCAAGTGGACCTACTTATGGCTGGATTGACATTTCGACAATTGGTACACAAGTCACAGGTTTAGGTGATGATAATGTGAAAGGCCCCTTCAATATGGGGGTGAATTTTAAATATTATTGGAACACCTATTCTCAAGTACATATTGGTTCTAACGGCTATCTTTCTTTTAGCAGCATCAATATTTCTTCTACTGCAATTGGTTTCCCGCCAACACCTAGCCAAAACGGATTGAACGATGTAATTGCAGCTTTTATGTGCGATTTGAAACATGATGGTGCAGGAAATACAGCAAAAGTTTATACCTATACTAATACGGGTACTCAACAATTCATCGTTACTTTTGAAGATGTTCCTTATTGGGATGATGCCTCTCCTACACAATATAGTGGGTCAAACTCTTTCCAATTTATCTTAGACGCGAAAAATAATACCATTACCCTCCAATATAAAACGATGAGCGGTAACTGGAACGCAAGTTATAATAATACTACTAACCCTGTTGTAATTGGGATTGAAAATAGCACAGGCGTTTATGGTCGTATGATTTCTAATCTTTCTAAACCTGATTCAGGTTCAGCTTTTATGTTCTATGCACCTGCAGTTGCAGGCGTAAATGTAATTGATGCTTCTCCTGTATTGGTGCAAAATCCTGAAAACGGTGGTATTTTCTTGAAACAAAACGTAGCTTTTGCTTTAAATACAGACATTGGTAATACAGGAAATGACACAATTACCAATACAATCACGGCTTTAGGTACCGTAAAAGATTCTTTGGGTGGTTCTTATTTTAGCGAAACGCAAACTGTTCCTGCGGGATTATTGCCAGGTGCAGCGCATGCAATTAATTTCACAAACTATTTCACGCCACTTGATTCTACCAGTTATATTTATAATGTAAAAACAACCTTAACTGGTGACATGGTAGGCGGTAACAATAACCAAAACATTGAAATGATTGCTTGTGCTCCTCATACTGGCACTCGTACGCGCACAACTTATGCAACAGCTCCTGGACTTGACCAAGTAGTAAACTGGACAGGTGGTAGCGGAAATAGCGGTGGTGGAGTTTACATCAAACCTTATGGTTATCCTGCTACAATTACAGATGTTGTTATTTGTATGACTCCTACCCAAAGCGCGACTTATGTGCCAGCTCCTACCCAAAATTGTTATACATTGACAGTTTATGATGATGATTTGTTGCCTGTTTTCCCTGGTGCGCCATTAGGTGCAGTTGATGTGTTTGGCGATAGCGTTACCCTTGCATCAACTTCTCTCACTTGGAGCAAACATCATTTGCAAAACCCAATTACCATTTTTGAAGGGGGGGTATATGTTGGATATATTCAAAAAGATTCATTGATGGCGATGGGTGCGCAAAAATCTTTGCCAATTTCTCGCCGTTCTTACGAAATTTTGGACAACAACTGGGCGGTTCACCGTAGCAACAACGAAATTGACATGATGTTAGGCTTAGAGTGGGATTTGAGCCAAGCGGTAGTTACACCTGCTGCAATTGATATTGCAAATGATGTAAATCGTTTTGAAGTATTCCCTAACCCAAGCACGGGCATCGTAAACATGGAAATTTCTGTGGCAAAGCGTCAAAATGTAATGGTAAAAATCTTTGATGCAACAGGAGCAAAAGTAGGCGTTTATACTTTCAATGAAGTAACAGATTTAACGACCAA
>JBJXHA010000394.1:0-6782 GCA_046160275.1 Bacteroidia bacterium
CTAACACAGGTGGTTTGGTATGTTCAAAATCTGATGCAGTTGTTGTAAATGCGCTTACTTCTCTTGCTGCGCCTACGATTTCGATTACTGCACCTGTGCCTGCTTCTTCAACTATTTGTGAAGGTTCTGGTGTAATTAACTTATCCCCAAGTGGTACAGCAGGTGCTACGCAGTTGCAATGGTTGAAAAATGGAACGCAAGTATCGCTAACCAACAATTTGGCGGCTGTATTGAATGTATCAAATACTGCGGGTATTGCAGCAAACTACACCGCCAAAGTAAAAGGTGCTAATGGTTGTTTTTCTCCTGCCTCGAATGTCATTGCCGCTACGATTAAGCCAGCAGCAATGCCTATCATAACACCAGCAGGAACAAACAATATCATTTTAGTATGTTTTGGTGCTAATACTTCTGCTTCTGAAGTATTGACAGCAAGTGTAACAAGCGGCACGCCAACTTATGCTTGGTATCAACCAGGCACTGTGGCATCAGTGGGAAGTGGACCTACTTATACAGCAACCATTACCAACGCGATAACAAGCAAAACGTTCAACGTAAAAGCAACTTATGCAAATGCTTGTGTTCGTACTTCTGTAAATAAGGTTGTACGCAAAAATACAGCCTGTAGGGAAGATATTATGGAAAATGAGCTTGCAGATTTCGTTGTTTACCCCAACCCAAGTGATAAAGTGTTATTTGTAGAGGTTTACCCTGCAAAATGTTCAGAAGCTGTACTTTCTTTGTCAGATGGATTAGGGAAAACAATTATGACACAAAACATTGCCTTAGAACCTAATGGTACAAAAACGCAATTAGACTTGTCTAACTTGGCTTCAGGTGTTTATCATTTATCTATTATCGCAGATGGTGTATCTCATCATCAAAAGATTATAAAAGACTAATCTTTGAAAATGCTTAACAGCCCAAAAGCATCGCAGCCCACAAAGTTGCGATGCTTTTGAGTTACTAAAAACATTATTTATTGAAATACGTTTTCATGTTTTCAAAATACGTATCAAGGTTATGTGCATCAAAAAAATTCTTACCAAATTGCAACTTTTGTCCTTTATAATTACTATGTGCGTAAAGCCTATCGAAATGTGTACCATTTACCTTTTTAACCAATTCCTTTCCCCACTCCGTATTTAGGGTATATTTCCCCAAGAAGTTATTATCCATTACCCCACGCAGTAATTCCCAGTTAGTTGTGTTATCAGAGGTTGCAAAATAGGCATCGGGTTGAAAAGGTTGGTTTGTGAAAGGGCTTTTTACATTTCCTACCTTATTTTCCGTTTGCGTATTATACAGACCTAAGATAATCCCCTCGTGAATTGTTTTTTGGGCTGGTTCAAAGGAGGAACAATCCCCCTAATGTTTCTTTCTAGGGTTCTCAACTGCTCATTTTGGTATCTTATATCTTTATTGATATGCTGCAAAAAGACCTTATCAATTTTCACATATTTCTTTTCTTGCGCTTTTTTATTTTTCTCTGCCCTAATTTGATTCTCAGCCAAAGACAAATTGCTTTTAGCATAAGGACTATTGGGGTTAAACTTCAAAGCGCGCTCAAAATACCTCTTGGCTCTTCTCCATTTTTTGCGGTTATAGGCTTTTACCGAAACTTTCTTAACATTTGGCGCGTTTAGTTTGCTTAAATCTACTCTACGGTAGTTATATTCAAGAATAGAACTTAGAAACTCTTTGCCCACATTGGCACTAATCCCTAGTGAATATTGGTTTGCAGCCACCAAATTATTGGTGGCATCTTTTACTTTAAGATTCCCTAAATATTCACCATGTATTTCAGTGAAACGAATTTGGTATTGCCTTTTGTTAGGAGTTTGAGCATGAACAATAGAAAAATTTATTGCTAATAAAAAGCCTGTCCATAAAACAACAATACACTTTATAAACATACTTGATGATTTCATATAAGTATTTGGTTGAAAATTAATGGATTCAAAATCAATGCTTTAACCAGCCAACCCATTCAGAAGAACCTACACAGCAGATACTTTATGGTGTTATTTGTGTAGATTCTTCTGGATTGAAAAATTAAAGAGTTGATAATCAGTCAACTAAAATTTTAAATATAGTCTAAGTTTAATGACAACGCTGTGTACATAACATAGATTTTAACTATTACCATCTTACCAAGTAAGCGGTTCCCGCTTTTATTTTTGCTCTTGAGTTGAGGCAATTTTCATTACCTCCGTATTTTTCACTCCCAAGATGAAGTATGGATTAAGGCTTTCTTTTCGTTTCATCATTACCCAATAAGGCTTATCCAAAATGAATTTTTTGGGAGGTTCAGGCATTTCGGCGCTTTTTGACATTACAATTACCGCTTCATTTTCTGCTTTCGCTCCTTTTTCATCCATCTCAAATTTGATATTTTCAAACATTTCTGCAATAAAATAACTTTCAAACCCTTTGTTAGCCAAGTACTTACCAATCATTTCTTTATAAGTTCTGTGATGCGTCAGTTGCAGGTTAGGGGCTGCAAATTGGTCTGGCTTTCCTAAGCGAAAAGAAGCCTGTGAGGGTTCATTTATTTCCTTCAACACATTTTCTGGTTCGTCCATGTCAAAACCTTTCGCCAAAATAAGCTGGTCTTGCTCCTCTTTTAGTCGTAGGCTAATGATAAATTTATCATCTCCTTCATACTTAATTACTTGAATATTATCCTTTTGCGTTTTTGTTTTTGCATAAAACCCCTCCACATTTTTACCCTCGAATAACATTTCTTTCTTCTCAAAAAGGGTAAGATACTCGACCTCTTTCAAAAAATAAGCATACGAAATAATATCAGAAGGCGACAAATCTAATTGCAAGTCCTCAAAACTCTTTTTAGGGAATTTCTTTTTCGTTTCTTGATTAATCGCGTTTACCGTTTCCTGCCCATACCCACTTTTTACATAATAACTCTTCTCATCTAAGTCCTTTTTGCTAAAAATAGGGTTGTTAAATTTATCCGCCATCTTTAATGCCACACTGTCTTCAGTTTTTAACTTCACTTTTTCGTGTAAAACATTCTCATTCAGCTCATTCCATGCCAAATTCATTGCCCCTCCCCACACATAATTACCTTTGTAATTACTGCCAAGGTAGTTCCCTTTTGACTTCGTAACAGTCGGTACTTGTGTTGTTTGAGCAAGACTTCGCACCGTTTCATTAGATTTTGAGGTACAAGCGGCTGCCCCTAATCCGAAGGCAATTCCCAAATAAATAAACAAACTTTTTCTCATGATAATACTTAGTAAGAAAAATTATGAATAAAATGAAGGGCGAAGAGAACGTTGTTTTGATTAAAACCGATTTCAAACGCCCCTCTATTTGATTAACACTTCTCCAATGACGATTGTTTCGAAGAGAACAACAATCCATAAAGTTGCAAAAACTACAGAATGTCACCTTCGCTTGAAGTGATGCTTTTTGCTAAGATTGAAAATATCCTCTCAAAAAAAAGCATCACAACTTTGCGGGTTTCGATGCTTTTTGATGCAAATCAAAAAGTATAAAAGATTCGTTTTCGCTCAAAACTTCATTTGGCGAATTAAAATCAAATGTGTATTTTTGCCCCAAAATCGTATATGATGTGGCTTACTAAGTAGGATTGAAAAAAGAAATAGATCAATACAATCCCCTTGCCTTTTTTACATGATAAACGATATGCTCACTATCCAAAAACATATATTGCTTATAGTTTGTAGCTTAAAATGAATTTAAACTCCTCCTTATCGTCTTTAGCTGTACTTAGCCCAGCACAAATTATTGAAGATTATCGCCTAGGTTTTCAGAGCCGCCATGCAAGTTTGATTGGCAGAAAAGAAGTCTTAAGTGGAAAAGCGAAGTTTGGGATTTTTGGCGATGGCAAAGAAGTACCGCAACTAGCTTTGGCACACGCTTTTCAGAAAGGTGATTTTCGTTCAGGTTATTATCGTGACCAAACCATTGCCTTTGCAACGGGTACGATGACGATAAAGCAGTTTTTTGCCCAACTGTACGCAGATCCTTCTTTGGACAGAGAACCTCATTCGGCAGGTCGTCAAATGAATGGGCATTTTGCTACACGCTCGCTCAACCTCGATGGTTCTTGGCGAAACCTTACCGAGCAACCCAATATTGCTGCCGATGCTTCACCTACGGGCTCGCAAATGCCTCGTATTGTGGGACTTGCGCAGGCTTCTAAATTGTATAGAGAAGTGGAAGAACTAAAACCTTTCACGAATTTTTCAAAAAATGGAAATGAAATTGTTTTTGGTACAATTGGAAATGCAAGCTGTGCGGAGGGAATGTTTTTTGAAGCGATAAACGCAATCGGAGTGCTACAAGTGCCTGCTGTGATTTCTGTTTGGGACGATGGCTACGGAATTTCTGTACCACAATCTTATCAAATTACTAAATCTAGCATTTCTGAAATTCTGAAAGGTTTTCAAAGAGATGAAAATAGTGCAGGTTTTGAAATTTTTGTGGTAAAAGGTTGGGATTATCCTGCTTTGGTCGAAACCTATCAACAAGCTGCCAAAATTGCAAGAGAAGAACACGTTCCTTGTTTGGTTCATGTAATTGAAGTAACGCAGCCGCAAGGTCATTCTACTTCAGGTGATCATCGCCGTTATAAATCCAAAGAACGTTTGGATTGGGAAGTGGACTTTGATTGTATTACCAAAATGCGTACTTGGATACTGCAAGAAGGAATAGCAACCGAAGAACAACTTGCAGCTTGGGAAAAAGAGGATATAGCACAAGTGAGAAATTGGAAAGCAGAGGCATGGAACGAATATCAAGGAGGAGTAAAAGCAGAAATCGCGGTTTTTGTGGAGCTTTTGAAGGATTTGGAGGCAAATGCGGCAAATAGCGCAGCACTCAGCGAAATTCGTACAACACTCACTGCCATTTCAGAGCCTTTTTATAAAGATGTGATGGAAGCGGCACACAAAACCTTCTTGGCAATTCGCTTAGAAAACAATGCTGCCGCAGAACGCCTAAAAGCATGGAAAACCGAAAGGGAAGCCATTCAATACGACAGATATAGCGCATATTTGATGAGTGAATCTGCTTTTTCTGCCTTAAAAGTGGAATCTGTCGCGCCTGTTTATTCTGAAAATTCGCCTACGATTCCGGGCTATGAATTGTTGAATAAATGTTTTGATGATATTTTAACGAGAATGCCCGATGTGGTGGCATTTGGAGAAGACGTTGGACATATTGGTGACGTAAATCAAGCCTTTGCAGGCTTGCAAGCCAAATATGGAAAAGCACGTATTTCTGACACAGGGATTCGTGAAGCTACGATTATGGGGCAGGCGATAGGCTTGGCAATGAGGGGATTACGCCCAATTGCAGAGATTCAATATTTAGATTATTTGCTGTATGGATTAGAGATTTTGTCTGATGATTTGGCTTGTTTGCATTGGCGTACAAAGGGAGGGCAAAAAGCTCCTGCGATTATTCGTACACGCGGGCATCGCTTGGAAGGAATTTGGCACGCAGGCTCACCTATGGGCATGATTTTACATTCTTTGCGCGGAATGCACGTACTTGTCCCTCGTAACATGACGCAAGCCGCAGGTTTTTATAATACTTTGTTGAAAGGTGATGAGCCAGCTTTGATGATAGAAGTGTTAAATGGCTATCGTTTGCGTGAGCGTTTGCCCGATAATTATGCAGAATTTTGCTTGCCATTAGGTGTTCCCGAAATTTTAAGGGAAGGAAACGATATTACTTTGGTAACGTACGGCGCAAACTGTCGCTTGGTGATGGAAGTGGCTGAACAACTTGCAAGCGTAGATATTGATGTAGAAGTAATTGATGTTCAAACGCTTTTGCCTTTCGATATTCATCATTTGATTGTAACTTCTTTGAAAAAAACAAACCGTATTGTTTTCATTGACGAAGATGTGCAAGGTGGCGCAACCGCTTTTATGATGCAACATGTATTAGAAGTGCAAGGGGGCTACCAGTATTTGGATTCGCAACCTGTAACGGTAACTTCAAAAGATCATCGCACTGCTTACGGCACTGATGGCGATTATTGGTCAAAACCACAAATTGAGCATATTTTTAGGGCCGTTTATGACTTAATGAACGAATATCAGCCTGCAAAATATCCGATGTTCTATTAATTTCATTTTTCACTTTGAATAGACACGAGTCAATCCGTATGTTTGCGGTTTGACTCGTGTTTTTTATCCTATAATTTTAAGTAATGGATAATTCATAATGGAAAATGGATAATGATTAAGTAATTGATAATTAATAATGGAGAATTGATAATGATTAAAATAATTGATTATCAGTTGCTTATGATGATTGAAAAACCTTAATATTTTTGGTAAATTACTTAAAATTATTGATTATCAGGTACTTATAATGATTTGAAAACCTTAATACTCATATCTTTGCAAAGTGCTTAAAATATATTTACTTGATAATCAAGACTTTTTCTGATAACTGTTTACTGTTACTTGTTCACTGATGCCTAAGCATTCAAAAACAAACCATTTTTGCCATTTTCTAACAACTAAGAACATACAACCTGAATAATGCTTAAATTTGAAGCTTAAATCCGCCATCATCCTTCACCTTTTTTCAATGAAATTATTGATAAAAAGTTTGTTCAAACTTCCTCCGTTGTTACTTTTTCTTTGTTCCCTGCATACTTTGTTGGGGCAAGATGCCCGCTTGGATAGATTAAAAAATCATTTGGAACGGCAAAACGGCTCGGCTCGGCTGCCAATTTTGCTAGATGCCGCCTACTTTTCTTATGAATTTGATGC
>JBJXHA010000395.1:0-2993 GCA_046160275.1 Bacteroidia bacterium
GTCTGACAAAGTGAAATACATTCCTTTAGTACAAGGTTGGAACTGGGTATCGGTAAATACGGCAAAATGGAATGATACAAGAGCAAATGCCTTGGCTTATTTGCAAAATCCTGTAAATGGTGATTTAATCAAAACCGCCACGAAGTCAGCGACTTACACCAATGGTTCATGGATTACGGCAAATGGACTAGACAGTATGAATATACATCGCGGGTATCACTTGTATCTTTCACACCCCGACACCATTCGTATTTCAGGTGCTGCTCCTTCTATCAAACCTATCGCGCTACAACAAGGTTGGAACTTAATCGGTGCTCCGATTCAAACAGAGAAAACTTTGGATAGCTTAGGTTACTACTTAGTACCTGATAGCATGACGATGAAAACGGTATCACGTAATCCAAACCATTCTACCAACATGGTGGCAACTTTTGTAAACGGTCAGTGGACTTATGCCAACAACAGCAACATGAACAAGCTATATCCTTACCTTTCTTATCTGTTAAAGGTAAATACTGCGGGTTCTCAACTGCGTTTCCCTGGCTGTAACACGACTTCAGCACCTGTTGCCTTGCGTCTAAATCAAAATGACTTTGATGCAAATGATGTAAATGTATGGGGCGTATTTGCACCTAACTTCGCACAAAATATGCTTGTAACGGCTACGCTTGAGTATGACCGCAAAGAGATTTTGGAAGAAGGAAGCAAAGTAGGGGCTTATATTGGCGAAGAATGTAGAGGCGTAGGTGAGCTTGTATATGTGCCAGAATTAAAACAATATCGTGTGGCAATGTTTGTCTATGGCGAAAATGCAGGCGAAGAAATCAGCTTCCGTGTCTATGATGCGAAAAATGATCGCTACTTCGAGCATCATCAAACCATGAATTTTGCAAACGATAGCTTAATTGGTACGTTTGAGAATCCATACAAATTCAGTAACCTTGCACCAGACAATAACTTTGCTGCAAGCGTGTATCCTAACCCATTTTCTCATAAATTTACGGTAAATGTAAGTGCTGATAAAGCGCAAACTTATACCCTAAAATTAGTAAACATGACAGGTCAAACTGTTTATGCTACTGATATCAAAGAGGAAACCACAAGGGTTGAGCATACCATTCGTACTGAAAAGTTGGAATTAACATCAGGCATTTACTTCTTACAAGTAATTGGTAGCTTAGGCGAAACACAAACCGTCAAAGTTATCTATACCAAAGAGTAACACTCAATAAAAAATCCATCGTGTAGGCATTTGCTTGCACGGTGGATTCTAATTTTATTGCTTAATTCATTTTATCCCAAATAGTCAATTACGTACTATTCTTAGTTTTTATTTTTCATCATGAAAAAAATCATCTTTTCGATATTTTCCCTCCTGCTTTGGGTGAGTAATAACATTTCCTTAGCGCAATCAAATCCCTACATGGTGGCGGATATGAACACAGCGCAGGACTATACAGTGGGCAGTAATCCCAGTAATTTTACGCTTGTGGGTACGAAAACTTACTTTACCACAGGGCTTGAGTCTTCGCTTTGGATGTCAGACGGAACCGAAGCAGGCACTACACAAATCATGGGCATTAGCGATGTTCATAACCTCGTGAATGTAAATGGGACTTTATATTTTGCTGCCAAAACAGAGGCTGCAGGAGAGGAGTTGTATAAATATGATGGCACGACCCTTACTTTGATAGAGGTTGAGTCGGGAGCAGCTAGTTCTTCTCCTTTTTCTTTAACCAATGTCAATGGCACTTTGTATTTTGTGGCTACGACTGCGGTGACGGGGCTTGAACTGTACAAATATGCAGGAACAGGAACCACAGCCACTTTAGTTGAGATAGAAGCAGGCGTTGATGGTTCAAACCCTACGGGGCTTATCGCTATAGGCAGCACCTTGTATTTTAAGGCTACAACTGCGGCTGCAGGTGAGGAGTTATATAAATACGCAGGCACAACCCTTACCTTGATTGACATTGAACCTGGAATAGATAGTTCTAATCCTGAATATTTAACTGATGTCAATGGTACGTTGTACTTTACAGCTTACACCACTGCCACAGGCACAGAGGTTCATAAATATGCAGGTACAGGAACTACTACAAGTGTAATTGATGTCGAAGTAGGAATGGATGGTGCTTATCCATCTCGGCTAACGAATGTAAATGGTACTTTGTATTTTGTGGCTACCACTACCGCAGCAGGAACAGAGCTGTATAAACATGCGGGAACAGGTGCCACCGCTAATTTGATTGAAATTGAGGCAGGCGCGAATGGCTCAAATCCCAATAACCTTACAGCAGTAAATAGTACTTTGTATTTTGTGGCTACAACATCAATAACAGGAACAGAGTTATATAAATATGATGGTACTACTACTACCTTAGTTGATATAGAATTAGGGATAGACAATTCAAATCCTAATTATTTAACCAATGTAAATGGTACTTTGTATTTTGCGGCTTATACCTTTGTAAATGGAGAAGAATTATACAGATATGATGGAACAACAGCTACTTTGATTGATGTCGAAACGGGAGGGGATAGTTCTTATCCAGAAGAATTAACCGCAGTTGGAAGTAAATTGTTCTTTTCTGCCTACACCGTTGTCGATGGTGTTGAATTATACACACATACAGGTACTAGCGCTACCGCCACTCTACTTGAAATTGAAACAGGTGACGTAAGTGCTAATCCCACAAACTTAACCAATATCAACGGTACTTTGTATTTCTCGGCTGAAACCCTTGCCGAAGGTAACGAACCATGGAAAAGTGATGGCACACAAGTAGGTACACAGTTAATAAAAGATGTAGGAATTTATGGTGCTTCTTCTTCTCCTGAATATTTAACAGTAATCGGTGCAAACATGTATTATGCAGCCACTACGCCAAATGAAGGAAGAGAGTTACGCAAATATGATGGTACAACAACTACTTTAATTGAAATTCAAGCAGGCGCGGCGAGTTCCGACCCTGAATATTTAACGAATGTAA
>JBJXHA010000396.1:0-10336 GCA_046160275.1 Bacteroidia bacterium
AATAGGAAAAGGATAACTATATGTATCTGTTGAAGTCGGAGACTTCTGTTGATTGATACCCGCAAGTGCCGCCTTCGGCTTAACACTTGCGGGGACAATGGGGGCTTGTTATTATGTTTGCATGGAAAAGGTAATATGAAAATTTATAGCTGTACACCACCTTCTTTTCTAACCCAAATTTAGCACTTTTTTTTCACTTTTTTGCAAAAAAAAAGTTTTTTACTTGCTTGAGAACATAGTACCTTGCAGGTACTGGGGGAATCCTATCTTCAAAAGAAGTCTTGTTGAACTGGGGGTACTTGGGATTTGCTATGCAAATTCCTGCTGCATTTTCTCGTATACCCAATCATTCCATCTCTAAAAGAAACTCAAATAAATTATAAAAGAAATCTCTACGAGTATTATAGTAAATACCTCCCTCTCTGAATTGCAGTTTATATTCAATTATTGACTTATAAACAAAACTATCACCATCAAGTTGTTGATTACGTAAATTAACTTCAAAATTCCTTAATCCATTTATTTGAGAACTATCTAGTGTTATTCGGAAGTTTGTTAATGTATCATTTGTAATTAAAGCAGTGTATTTATCCTCTGAATCTTTAAATATTCGAGCTGTATTGGTTGAAGACGGTTTACCCCGAGCATGATAGTAAATCTTTAATTCAATTATTAAGGTTTCACTCATCTGCAAATTATCTATATATAGATTGCAATGATTTTTTTGCCCGTAAAGCGAAAATTGAATTACAAAACTAACAAATATTAAAAACAACTTTTTCATAAAAATGCGTTATTGATGTTTATTCACCTGGTCTGTTTGGTGTATTAGTATGTTGCGCATCTACTGCTCGTTGTGAGTCACCTGATAGTATTCTTGCTGTATTATCAAAATCAATGACTTTCTCTTGTTCATTATTCTTTTGAAACAATACGTGTCCCATAGCATGAAAAAGATTGTTATACCTTTTATCGCCATAGCTATTCTGTACTAAGTCAGTTGATAAAAATATCATATTTCTATCAAAATTCGGCAACTTATTGACAAACTTATTTTCCCCCCGTAAAATTAAGTGTTCCTTGCTTGCAAGGACACTTAATTTTATAAATCACAGGAAGTCTCCGACTTCCACAAATAGGAAAAGGATAACTATAGGTATCTGTTGAAGTCGGAGACTTCTGTTGATTGATACCCGCAAGTGCCGCCTTCGGCTTAACGCTTGCGGGTACAATGGGGATAAACGTCCTCTGTATTTGGCAAAAAAATGCCCACGCTTGTACCAAGCACAAGCAAACGCAACAGTGATATAAAAAATTCACCTAATTTATTTAGTATTGATGAAAGAATAACTTCTCCGAACAATGCTCAACTAATTTCCTCCTTTAATCAAACTAATCAATTCCTCTGTGGAAAGCTTACCACTCACATCAGTCCCCGATAAGAGGCTGTCGGCGAGGTCGCGCTTGTGTTCGTGGAGTTTTACAATCTTATCTTCAATCGTTTCTTCTGTTACCAGGCGATAAATAGTTACAGGACGTTGTTGCCCAATGCGATGCGCACGGTCAGAGGCTTGGTCTTCTACCGCAGGATTCCACCAAGGGTCGAGGTGAATGACATAATCGGCAGCCGTAAGGTTTAAGCCTGTGCCGCCTGCTTTTAGGCTAATGAGAAACACATCGCCTTTGCCCGCCTGAAATTCGTCTATGCTTTTTTGGCGGTCTTTGACGGGCGTGCTTCCATCTAAATATTGGTAAAAAATGTTTTTATGGTCTAAATATTCTTTTACAATGGCAAGGTGTTTTACAAATTGGCTAAAAATCAAGGCTTTATGCCCATTTTCAATTAATTCAGAAATTAAATCACCCAGCACTTCCAACTTGGTAGAAGGAATGGCGAGTTTGGCATCTACTAATTTGGGATTACAGCAAGCCAAGCGCAATTTGGTTAATTCTGCCAAAATTCTAAAACGGGTATCTTCTCCTTCCGAATTGCTAATGTTATCCAAAGCCGTTCTTCGCAATGCCTCGTAAAAAGCGCGTTCTTCCTTAGAAAGCTCTATGTTTAACACAATTTCTGTTTTTTCGGGCAAATCTTTTAACACTTGATTTTTGCGGCGGCGCAACACAAAAGGCTGAATCAAGCGGCGCAAGGCTTGGCGTTTGTTGTCATCTTTGTCACGTTCAATCGGTAAGGAAAATTTCTCGGTAAAATGCTCAAGGCTGCCTAAAAGCCCAGGATTGAGGAAGCGGAACAGATTCCATAACTCTCCCAAATGATTCTCAACAGGCGTACCCGTAGTGATTACTTTAAAATCACTTTTCAAATTCATTACGGCTTGGGAGCGTTTGGTATTTCGGTTTTTAATTGCCTGCGCTTCGTCTAAAATAATGGTAGCGAATTGTTTTGCCTCGAACATCTCCGCTTCTTGTTGCAACAAACCATAACTTGAGATAATCACATCAAATTTGCCCGTTTCCATCAGCATTTCTAGGCGATTTCCTTGCCCAAATATATGAACATTCAAAGTGGGCGCGAACTTTTTCGCCTCATTTACCCAATTTCGGCAAACCGAAACAGGCGCGACCACCAAAGCTGTACCTCTATCGGCTCTATCTGTCAGCATTGCCAATGCTTGTACTGTTTTCCCTAAACCCATGTCATCAGCGAGGCAAGCGCCTACGCCCCAATGCGCTAGTTGGGTAAGCCATTTAAAGCCTTCTTCTTGATAGGGGCGAAGTTCTGCTTCAAAAGTAGAAGGTACTTCGGGCTTTAGCTTACGAGCAGTTTTTATTTTTTTAATTTGGTCTTTCCATGCTTTATCTGCCTCTAAATCTAGCACCTTTTGCGTCAAATCATCTACAATCCCTGTGGCAAATTGATGAAAACGCAAGCCTTTTTTATTAGACTCGGTTACACCAGCCAATTCTTGCAAGCGTTTTCTAAATTCATTGGTTAAGGCTAAATATTTTCCATCGGAGAGTTGAATGTAATCGGAAGAACTCCCTTGCATCAATGCGAGTAATTGTTGTAACTGTATGACTTCATTTTCTCCTACTTTTAGTTCGCCATCTACCCCAAACCAATCCGTTTCGCGCTTGATTTTAAGTTTTAAATCGCCAAAATCAGCGACTTTATGAATTTTCATCTTTTCGCCTTTAGGCCACTCTATCACCACTTTATTTTCCTTTTTAAGCGGCTCTAGCTCCACTAACACATTCAGGCAGTCGTCATTTTCAATCAAATGCCATTCGTAGCTGTTGTCATTGTTTTGCAATAAAGTAGGGCAAACATTCAATATCTCGTTTAATAACTTACTTTCTTCTTTAAAATTGCGGTTTGTTTGTACCCTTTTGCCTCCTCTTTCTCCTACTACAATGTTCGTTTTGCCTTTTCCTGCTTTAAAATAAGGCGGATGTTCGCCCAACGGTTTCACCAATAACTCTAACTTTAAGCCATCGCCAAAAGGTAATAGCAAGGCATAAATGCGCTTATCCGCTTCGACCATTTCGAGGTTTTCTAAATGTTCATCGGCATCAGACTGCACTTTAATGTAGGTGCTTAGGTTACTAATTAAGGTTTTAAGTTGCTCTTTCCCCTTCATCGGAATCTCTATCTTTTTAGTGCCAAAAGTAGAAATGAGCCTGCGGTGATGGTCATTAATTTCAAGGTATTTCCAACGGGTATTTGTTTCTTTAGCTAAAAAGAAAGTGTCACTTGTGTCTATTTTGTGCGAAAAAGAGAGTTCATAGCCTTTTGTACTTTTGTTTACATACAAGGTCAAATCCTCCTTCACCAATTCGCAAGAAACGCCCGTAGGTTCATATAAAAATAGGTAAGGATGCCCTACTAATGCCTTTATCATCTTGGGAATATCAAGTACATATTCTGTATTGCCATAGCCATAATAGTTGGAACTTTTCTCTATTTTAATGGCTTTTGCTGCTTCTATGTCTTGAGGGGACATATTTTTTACGTCTCCTTCTTTCAAGCGTTTGAGGGCAATGTTTTTACCTGCAGTCCAGCCATTTTTACTATACTTTTGCTCAATAGGTTGAATCATAGTATTTGCAAAATTGACCAACCAAGCCACGCGCGAGTCACTTGCCGTTTTGGTTTTGGCAGTAGAAGCATAGACCCCTAAGAGAGATTGTAAGGCAAATTCCCAGTCGCTTTTGGCGGTGAGTGCGTCAGAAAGCGTACATAAACCTGTATCATCGCTAATAAGTTTTGCTCTTTCCAATAAAATTGCCTCCTGATCCTCTTCTAAATGAGCAAGAATATGATACAGATGTAGTGCATAATAAGGATAACCATTGTCTTCTGCTTTTTTGAGTCTATCATAACACTCAGTGGCAGATAGATGTACTTTTCCCTGCCCTAGCCAAATGCAGACCATTGCAAATTGAATAAAAATGTCTGTATCTGTATATTTATCAAGGTAAGCAGTTTTTACCATTCTTAGCCGTATTTCCGCGCTTGTTTTTTCATTTTTAAGCAGGAGATTTACAGTCGCCATCAACCCTATTGTGAATCCACTATATTCTTTCTCTAAATAAGTCAGCATAGCATCAAAACGCGCAGTGCTTTCAGGGGTATTTTGCTTCAATAACAACCAAAAATAAGTCAAACTAAGGTTGGAAACACTCATTCCCTTCTTTTTATTATTTTCTTTTCGCCATTGCTTAATTGTTTCTTCATAAAAAGCAGCAGCAGTAGAGATTTGATTTTGAAGCAAAGCCAATCTTCCTAATGCCAACAATCCCTCTTCGCCCTGCATGAGTTTTGCCTCCTTTTCAGCACTCGCCAAATCGCCTTTCATTAGGTAATAACTAAATAAGATACTTGCTATATTACTTTTATTTGGGAGTTTTACGGGTTGAGCCTGTTGTAAGAAAGTAATGACTTCGGGGCGAATAGCTCTTGATTCGGCTAAACAGTTTCTTATATACATCTCTAGCACAATAAGACCAATAGACTCGTTTACCTTTTTCCATTGTTCTGCCTTAAAGTCGCGTAAGATAAGGTTATCAATAGGTTGCCTTAGTTTACTAAGATTAGCATAATTGCTTATAAGTTTTCGATAGGCGATATTAAAACCTGATATCTCATCGGCAATGATAGCGAAGAGCAAGTCACGGATAGTATATTCATAAGAAATGGGCGTATCAGACCAATAATTTTGCGTATTAGGCAGCGCATTCTTTATCGCTTTGATTAATATTTTCGTTTCTATTGAATTGTCATAGAGATTAAACAATGCCTCCGACACGAAAGGCTCACAAGAAACCTGATTGGGGGAAAGTTTATTTCTATAAAGGAAGCCCTCACCCTCCATATCCTCAGTTGCTTCTTTAACTTTAAGGCTTGTCCATTGTATTTTATCGTTATATAAAACCTTGGCTTGGTTTAATATCTCCATGAGTTTTGTAGGAGTTACATAACCCATAATATATGCCAAAACAAAGAGAAATCTTTGCTCATTTTGATCTAATCTCTTGTATGTTATAAGAAACTCATTAGGTGTCATCATTTCGATTTTGCATTTAAAAACAGTCGCAAAGTTAATATTTTAGGGATAGATTGCAAAGCAAAATAAGTAAGAAGTGGTTTTAGAAGCTGTTTGAGTTAATAAAATTCACAAGAGAGGACGCTTGTAAATTTGCTTTTCAGCGGAGCGTCCACGCTCATAGATTTGGGAAAAGTTCGAAATGAAAATAAGGGACAAATCAAATATTATCTCCCACTGGGTCTAAACCATTCGTACCAATTTTCTTGGTAGGCACTTAACCCTACAAGCCAAGCTGTAAGCGGAGCAATTTGTAATTCGTTGATATTGAAGGAAGTTCGGTGCATGATGTCGTTGGGGAAAAGACTGCGAGCGTAGGTTTCTCGGTCTTTGCTTTGCTCAAAAGTTTCGTATAAATCCCAAGCACCAAAGAGATGTAGCAATTCATGGGCAATAGAAGAGCTAGTAAGAGCAATGTGATTGGGGTAATTCTTATACAATAAACAACTTTCCAAAAAATATTTTTCCTTGTCCATTTCTTGACTATAAGACATGGCATAGCCCGTTCCTTCCTGATTTGCAATGATGAGAACGAGCGCGTTTGTGCAATCTGTATGATGTTTTACCCAATGTAGAAAGGCTAAATTGCTACTATACCCAATTTTTTTTAAGACCACATCCACCCAATTAGTTGGCTCATCGCCTGTGGCTTGTCCTACGGGAATATAATCCAATAAAATGGTTTTTTCTAGCCCAAAATTTCCCCCTTCAAAACTCAAAGGTTGGTGATATTGCTGCGCTTGGGCTACAAGCCAATTTTGCGCCTCATAAATGTTGTTCCAAAGTGTCATTTTTTCAGCATAATCCCATTCTTTTTCAGATACAAACACCGTAAGAACGTAGGTTTTGCCTTGTAAAGCATAAGCGCTTCCCGCGCGCCATTTGTCATTACATTGGGCAGTAGCAAGAGCGAAAAAGCAGAAAAAAAAGCAGAAAAATGTGATAGTTTGTTTCATTTCTAAGGGATTTTTTACAAAGAAAAGAAACAATTTTGTACTAAAAAATACACGAGTTTCTTATGTGTAAAAACATAAAAAACTCGTGTTAGTTGGAAAGACAAACGTCAAATATTCATTCGATTAGTATTTGAAAATTTTGCCGCCATAAACCGCTGCCGCACCTAATTGCTCTTCGATGCGAAGCAATTGGTTGTATTTTGCAACCCTGTCAGAACGTGATGCAGAGCCTGTTTTAATTTGTCCACAATTCAAAGCAACAGCCAAATCTGCAATCGTAGTGTCTTCCGTTTCACCGCTTCTGTGGCTCATAATCGTAGTGTAACTATTGCGCGTAGCCATTTGTACTGCTTCAATTGTTTCAGTCAAAGAACCAATTTGGTTTACTTTTACCAAGATGGAATTGGCACAATTTTCTTTGATACCTCTTTGTAAAAATTCTACATTGGTAACAAACAAATCATCACCCACTAATTGCACTTTTTTCCCTAATCTTTGGGTCAATTTTGCCCAACCACTCCAATCACCTTCCGCCAAACCATCTTCGATAGAAACAATCGGGTAACGGTTGCACCAATCTGCCCAAAAATCCACCATTTCATCAGAACTCAACAAATCTCCCGTAGATTTTTTTAGCTCATATTTGCCCGAAGCCTCATTATAAAACTCAGAAGCAGCTGCATCCATGGCAATAAAAATATCTTCGCCCGGACGATAACCTGCAGCTTCAATGGCACGCATCACCATTTGAATTGCCGCCTCATTAGAAGGTAAATTAGGGGCAAAACCACCTTCATCACCCACATTTGTACTCATTTTTTCGCTGCTCAATACTTTTTTCAAGGCATGGAAAGTTTCAGTTCCCATTCTTAATGCTTCTGCAAAACTTTCTGCTTTTACAGGAACAATCATAAATTCTTGAAAATCAATAGAGTTATCAGCGTGAGAACCTCCATTCAAAATGTTCATCAAAGGCACAGGCAAATAACGACCATTTACGCCGCCCACATAACGATACAAAGGCAAACCTGCCGTTTGCGCTGCTGCTTTTGCTACTGCCAAAGACACGCCCAAAATGGCATTTGCGCCCAATTTACTTTTATTATTAGTCCCATCTAATTCCAACAACTCCGCGTCAATGTCGGCTTGGTCGAATACAGAAAAGCCTGTCAAAGCATCAGAAATGATGCCATTCACATTTTGAACGGCAGTTTGAACCCCTTTTCCCAAATAGCGTGTTTTATCGCCATCTCTTAACTCTACCGCCTCGTGTGTACCAGTACTCGCGCCTGAAGGCACAGCAGCACGTCCAACAATGCCATCTGCCGTAGAAACTTCTACTTCTACCGTTGGGTTGCCACGCGAATCTAAGATTTCTCTGGCAATGATTTGTTCAATATAACTCATTGTAAAAACGAAAAAGAAGAAATGAATGTCATAATAATTTGGCTGCAAAGGTAGGCATTTTTTTAAAATGTTAGGTGTGAAAGGCTGTGAAATTTTGTTAAGTTGTGTGAATTGCAATACTGAAATTGGGAGATGCTCAAGTTATAAGTTATCTCGCAACACAAAGAATCATGTAAAATAGGCGTTTTTTCTCTCTTATTCTTACACCCTTTAGCGGTTTGTTTGCTTTTTTTACTTTGTATGCTTCCGATTTTTTTTTATATTTGTTTGTGTAATTCAAAACAGGTATGTTTGGATATTTACACCAACCTTCATTCAATCATTATTAGAAAGGCTACCCCATCTTTTACCTTATGAAAGAGTATAAAACTACCGCGTTGTCTTCGGCTGCTTGGGAAACACACACGGAAATACAATTAAAACAAATCACAACCTTATATCAAACGCTTTTGGATAATGTTCCAGGCTATGTGGTTTGTCGAAATTATGATGGGCAATTTTTGTTTGTAAACAATGAATTTGCAGCGTTATTTAACAAGAAGCCCGAAGAAGTTGTGGGCTTAACTGACGCTGCTTATGGGGCAACACAAGAAGAAATAAACTTTTACTTACAAGCCGATAGAAAGGTAATTGACTCTGGTAAGCCCTTGTTTATTGATTCAGAGGTTGTGTTGCGAAAAGATGGTTCGAGAGGTTTATTTCAAGTAAGTAAGGTGCCACTTTATTTGCCCGAACAAGATGAAAAAGCAGTGTTGATTGTGGCATTGGATATTACAGAACGCAAAGAAATTGAAGCGCAACGCCAGTTGGATTTAGAAATTGAGCGCGCAGTAAACCTTTTTTCTAAGGATATTTTTGAGCAAAATGACATAGATAATTTGCTGTGGAAGGTGGCACATGATTGCATCTCGAAATTAAATTTTGATGATGTGATAATCTACTTCTTGGATAAATCAGAACAATTTTTAGTACAAAAAGCGGCTTATGGCGATAAAAATCCCATAGGGCAAGAAATAGCCAACCCCATTATTATTCCTTTGGGAAAAGGAATTGTGGGGAGCGTTGCGCATACTGGAATTGCCGAAATTGTGGAGGATACAACGTTAGACGAGCGTTATATTATTGACGATAAATGCCGAATGTCTGAAATTACAGTGCCTATTATGTTAAATGGTAAAGTGATAGGCATTATTGACTCGGAGCATGAGCAAAAAGGATTTTATACAGAAAAACATCTTCGTATTTTGACTATCGTTAGCAATCTTGTAGCGAATTGTATAGACCGAATTTTGACTGATAAGCAAGCAAAAGAAGAAGAAGCGAAATTTAGATTTATTGCAGAAAATACCTCCGATGGGATTTTAGTTATTGAAAATCAGACACTTACCTATATTTCTCCTGCTTGCGAGAAAATTTGGGGCTATCAAGCAGAAGAATTACATGAGAAACCTAAGCAAGAAATTTTTGAACTTCTTCATGCGGAAGATATGAATCATTTTTTGCAAGCGTTAGCGGAGGCTACCCGTCAGCAAAAAAGCGTTTTTACTTATGAGGGAAAGGTGAAACACAAACTTGGACATTATATTTGGCGCGAGGATAACATTAATCTTTTGTATGATAATCAAGGGCAAGCGCATAGCCTTGTGATTGTGATGCGTGATGTTACAGAGCGTGTGGAAAAAAAGGAACAACTTCAAAGCCTGTTAGATATTACAAGCAAGCAGAATGAACGGTTGATGAATTTTGCGCACATTGTTTCGCATAATATTCGTTCTCATGCCAGCAATTTGTCTATGATTGTGAGTTTTATGGAAGCTGAACGCCCCAATAATTCTGCCAGTGAAATGGACTATTTTAGTTTGCTCAAACAAAGTACTGACAAACTCGCGGAAACTATCAAAAATTTGAACGAAATCATCACCATTCAAACGCACGTAAATTCGCTTAGAACGCCTCTGTGTATTTATGATGAGGTACAAAAAACACTTAACTCGTTGAATAATATTATTTTAACGAATGAAGCCACGATTATTAACGAAGTGCCGAAAGACTACGAAGTGCAAGGTGCGGCTGCTTATATGGAGAGTATTTTTTTGAATTTGTTAAGTAATGCATTGAAATATCGTGCAAAAGATAGAAAACCCATTGTCACATTTTCGGCGAAAAAAGTAGGAAATTGTCTCACAATTTCGGTACAAGACAATGGATTAGGCATTGATTTACAAAGACATGGGCATAAGGTTTTTGGTATGTATAAGACCTTTCATGCTAACGCTGATGCACGCGGCATCGGTTTGTTTATTACCAAAAATCAGGTGGAAAGCATGGGCGGAAAGATTGAAGTGGAAAGTGAGGTGGGCATTGGTACTTGTTTTAAAATTTATTTTTGTACGGATACTGAATCAA
>JBJXHA010000397.1:0-5110 GCA_046160275.1 Bacteroidia bacterium
GCATATTTTTTAGTTTTGTACGTGCTACCGCCAAATTAGATTTAGAAGTTCCCTCAGAAATGCCCAGCAGCTCCCCAATTTCTCGGTGATTATATCCATCTACCACATATAGCATGAACACTGTGCGATAAGACTTAGGGAGTTGTTGTACCAATTCCAAAATCTCTTCCGCCGAAATTTTATCCAATATATTATCATCAAAAGGCACATCAATCGTATCTCCCAAAGGAATATTTTGATTGTGTTTTTGCTCTTTTCGATAATAATCAATCGCCGTATTAATCATAATCGTTCTCAACCAAGCGCGAAAAGGCTGAATCGGGTCGTACTTTTCCAGATTTTGAAAAATTTTCAAAAAACCTGTATTCAACACCTCCTCCGCTTCCTCCCTATTCGAAGAATAGCGCAAACAGATGCTTTTGGCATAACCAAAATACAACTTAAACAAATCCCTTTGCGCCTCTTGCCTTTGCGCCAAGCAGCCCTCAATGATTTTCTTGAGCTTAGGCTCATTATTGATATGAAATGAATCTAATGCCAATACCTGTTATCCGTTAGCGGTGAACAATGAACAGAAAAGCACCTCGTTTTCTCTGTCTTTTTTTACTATTACGTGAGGTTTTGGGAAAGGGTGGGTTTGGGGGGAGGAAATTTGTGGGATTTGCTACGCAATTTTTTCTGCAAAAAGAATGAGTATAAAGTGTGTAATATTTTGGAAGGCTTTTAATCAGTTAGGGGCTTACTTATCCAAGTAAATATTCGAATCCTGAACATCTTGAAAAACGTTGTTTTGATTTCCGAATATATGTATAAAGTTTTGCGTGATGTGTTGCACGGTTTCTGTTTTATCTTGATAATCTTGATTTTGGATATTAATGGCAGACAAAATATTAAGCCCAATTTGTGGGTTTTTAATGATTTGCAAACCTGTTCTGAATAAGCAAAAAAGTGAACGCATCCAAATGTCAATTTCAGTAAAGTAATTTTTATTTTGCAAGTATTTTTTTTCGTTCAATAAAGGCTGTTGAATGAACGACCATAAATTTTGCTCATTTGAAATGAGTCTTTGAATAAAAGTTTCATAACTCATGTTTTCATCAGTAAAATAAACCAAAGTAACAACTTCTGGACTTTTATCTATGATTTCTACCCCTAAAAATGTGCTTTCGTTGAATTGAAAATAAGCGGCAAAGGTTTGAGAAATTTCCCAAACAAGTGCTTTTTGTTCTTTTTTAATTCTGATTTGTTTTTGGAAAGTATGCCTATATTTTAAACAACCACTTCCAATCTCTACTTTACCATTTCGTTCTAGTTCCGTTAGAATGGCACGATGCATGGGATTAATTTGGTTGAAATTCGCATTTTGGAAAACGATTCTACCCGAAAACTCATCAGGAATTACACTAAACTCAACAGTTTCTTGAAAAATTTTCTTATTTCTATTTGTACCTGTGATGAAAAAGTTATTGTAAATGGCTATTTCATTAAAATAAACTTGCTGCTCAAATTTTGTCTTAATAAAATCCGTATTTCCGCCAAAAATACAATTACTAAAATTCACTTGGCACTTAAATTTCGCTTCTTCAAAATTACAAAAACCCTTAAAATAAGCCTGAATACGCGAACTAACACCTGTAAAAGTTGTCCCACAAAAATTAACGGATTCTGCAAATACACAATCTCGTATTTCACACAGTTCTAAGATTTTGGTGTAATTAAATCCCGTATGATTGTTAAAACTTGTATCGTCAAATTGGATTCCTTGCTTAAAAATAGCCGCATCAAAATAAGTATAACCTTCAAACTGACATAAAGACAGTCGAAGTTCCTGCTCAAAAGTTGCACCATGACAAATAAAAGGTTGCTCAAACTCGCATTGACTAATATGAACCTCATTAAGAAAATGCGCTTGTGTAAAAACCAACTCCTTTGTGCAAACTTGGTTTATTATTTCCAAAAGATAGATAGTTTCCTCTGCTGTATAACCTTTGGGATAAACAAAAGGATCTTTTTTGGGTTTTTCGCCAATAATAATACACTCTGCAAAATTAATTTCTCGAAATTTTTCGTTTTCTTCCATCAATTTCCACGCTCGTTTAAAAAAGGATTCGAACTTCATATTCCTTTTCCACTCCTCATCTTTAGAATGGAAAATACAAAGCCCTTCTGCATCTAAAGGTAAAATAACCGCCGCTTTTTCTTGAAATAAAGCTGGGAAAAAACAAGCCGCTCCCGCTACCTCCACACTAGCCGAATGTTTTCCGTGATAAATATATCTGCACATAAAAAAGAAGGAATAAAGTTAGAAGGCAAAAATATGAATTTTTCTAAATAGTTTGAGGTTTTTTAGTTGGGGTTACAAACTTAAGTTAAATTGCGAATGTCGTTATTTACTTGTTCTAAATGTTCTTTATATTTAGGGGCTTGTGTGTTTTCATATAACGCTGTCCATAGTTTTTGGGCTTCTACAAAGTAAGCTAAAGTATTTTCCAACTCCTCTAATTCTTTGTAAAGAACCCCTAATTGCGCATAAGAAATGGCTAAACTATGGGCGTAAGCTGGGTTTTGTGGTTGCAGTTCATGCAATTCTTTTCTACTGTGATGATATAAAGTCAAATAAGACAAAGCCTCTTGTAAATTTCCTTGGCTGTAATAATAAGCTCCTAATTTGGAGCAAGCAATCGCAAAACTACTTTTATAACTGATATTATCAGGAAAATTTGTAATTAATTCCTTTTCCAAACAAAAATAGGCGTAAAAACAATCAAAAGCGAGCAAAAAATTATCTTCTGCAAAATATATATTTCCTTTTAGTTGATGTGCAATCGCCAAATGATGTTTAAATTCTACTTGATGTGGATACTCAAAGGTTAATTTTTGCATGATTTGAAGATAATCTTCATAAAAAAGCAAGGCTTGTGTATGATTTTGCAATAAAGTATAAACTTCTCCTAGTTTAGCGCAAGCCGTAGCCAAGCCTTTTTGCGCATTAGCAGAGGAAGGCTGTTTGTGATAAAGCTCTTTTTTTACTTTATAATATTGCTCAAAAAAGGTTAAGGCTTGAGAATAGTTTCCTTGATTCGTATAAAACACGCCCAAATATTGGGAAGCTATCGCCAAATTATCCTGAAAACCTACATTATTAGGCTCTTTTTGCGTCAGTTGCAAAAAAATCTTTTGAAATTCCAGCCACGCCGCTAAAGCATTTTCAAGCTGCCCCACCGCATTATATATATTTCCTAAATGCTGATAAGAAGTGGCAAGGTTATTTTGATACAACAAATAATCTGGATATTGCGCAGCAAGATTTTTCATAAAACCATGATACTGAGAAAAATACTGAAAAGCTGCCTGTATTTCTCCCTTATCTTGGTGCATTTCCCCCAACCGTTCCAAACTCAAAAAATAATTAAAATGGTTTAGGGCTTTGTATATTTCGCTTGCTTGTTGCATATAGGTGATGCCCTCCGAAAGATTGCCACCTGTGTAGTAACTTTCAGAAAGTGTGAAGAGAAGTCAGAGTCGAGGAGCATGAGGCTTATCTTGGTATTTTTTCTAAATCTGTTAAAATCTTGTTTGTAGTATTCAAATGCTTTTGTATTTCAATATCGTTTGGTGTAATAGAAAGCAAGCCTTCCCATATTTCTTTAGCTTCGATTAAATGCTTTTCTCCCTCAATTTTACCTATTCCCAATGCTATAAACCCAATTTTAAAGCACAATATTGCCTTATTTTGTTTTACTTCTATACTATCTGCGGCAACTTGATATAGATTTGTAATGATATTATAGCCCATATTAAACAACTCTAACGCCTTTTCAAACTGTTGTTTTTCTTGGTAAATTGAGCCTAGTCTTTGGGAGGATAAGACCAAATTAGTAGCATGAGAAATATGCGTAGGCTCTTGAACATATAAGATTTGACTTAATAAATGATACTGTTCTAAAAATGTCAAAGAGAGCTCCTTTTGTTTAAGTTTTGCATATAAATCACCCAATTTTAAGCAAGAAATAGCTAAACTATGGGTATAATTAGGGTTCTCCCTTTCTGATTGATATATTTCTGTGCTCATTTCCCAATTTTTTAAATAGAGAGATAAGGCTTGTTCTTCTTTTTTCATTCTTTCGTAAATCTCGCCTAATTTGGCATAAGAAGTACTTAACCTAAACTGATATTTTTCTTTTTCCTTAGCATATAACTGTTCTAATTTTTCATGGGCAAGTTGTGCATATAAAAGAGTTTGCTCGTCTTCTGATAAAAGATAATAAACCTCTGACAGCTTTCCTGCTGAAATAGCCACACCTTCAGCAAAAAGCGGATAGTGTGGGTGGGTTTCATGATATTTTAGGTTTTGTTCATGATACAAACAGAAAATAGATAAAGCTTGCGCATAATCACCTTTTTTTTGATAAATAGAGCCTATACGCTCCAAGCACATCAGCGCGAAATATTCATATCCTTTTAAGTTTGCATATATTTCTTTTGCCTGATTCATTGCTTGAAAAGCATTTTGTAAATTACCTGAGCTGAGATAATTATCCGACAATCTGAAATGTAAAAGCGCAAAATCTGTATCTATCACTAAATTTTCCATATCAAAATATCATTGTCAATTTAAAGATAAAATTTCATTTCTTACCTCAGCTAAATTTCTGCAGTATTCAGGGATTTTTGTTTTTTCGCATAACTCAGCCCAAATCATTTCAGCTTCTCTATATTGAATAAATGCTTCTTGATTATTCTTGAAATGCCATTTTTGTATATCCCCTAAATAACGATAAGCAAAAGCTAAATTATTCTTGCTGTGTAAGTAGAGGTTTTTGCCTGCACAAATTTGGTGCGACAAATCCCTTGATTTTTCAAAATAAGGCATAGCTTCGGGAGATTTTTGTTCATTCATTAAATATATTCCCATTTTTTGACAAGCAACACAATAATTGTCAAGTATTGAACTAGGTGGATTGTTTTGGCTTAGTTTTTCATATAAGTATGAGTGAGTAAAAAACTAAGAAGTTTTTAAATCCGAATAATCAATGGTAAATAATTTTCCTATATTCTCCATAACGTGGAAGACTCTACATTTAAGAGTTTGGAAATCAAGGTAATCTTG
>JBJXHA010000398.1:0-12362 GCA_046160275.1 Bacteroidia bacterium
GGCAGACAGTTTTGTGCTTCGAAATCGCCAACTTCTTGTAGCTGCAAAACGTTATAGCCAATGGAAGGACGACCGTGCAAATGACAAACGACAAACCTGAATTTAAACATAAACGCAAGGGAAAACCATTTTTTGCAAACGACAAATAAACAAATGAGTAGATTGAAATAAAATGAAAACACTAGTTTATAGTATACACGGTTTTGACAAACCATTTATAGAAAAATTAGGACAGGGCAAACACGAATTGATGTTTACAGAGCAGCCTTTGAATGAAAATACAGCTCATCTTGCACAAGGATTTGAGGCTGTTGCACTTTTTACTTCGGACAAAGCCAATGCAGAAGTGTTGGATGTATTAAGTAATAATGGAGTAAAATTTATAGCCCTCCGTTCAGTTGGTTATGACCACGTTGACTTGGCAAAAGCAAAACAGCTAAATATTAAAGTTGCCAACGTACCTGCTTATTCTCCTTATGCTATTGCCGAGCATTCGGTGGCATTGTTAATGGCTTTAAATCGAAAAATAATATTGGCTCAGGAACTGATGAGGCAAAACGATTTTCGACTAGACAAAATAGTGGGTTTTGACCTTCATAATAAAACCATTGGCGTTGTCGGTACTGGGAAAATTGGCTCTGCATTTGTTAGAATAATGCACGGTTTTGGTTGTGAAATACTAGCTTATGACATAGAGCAGGATAATGAATTAATTGAACAATACAAAGTACAATATACTTCATTAGAAACTTTGTGTAAAAATTCAGATGTCATTTCGGTAAACTGCCCATTGAATCAGGCTACCAAATATATGTTTAACAAGACTACTTTTTCACAAATGAAAAATGGAGTTGTATTTATCAATACGGCAAGAGGTGGAGTAGTAAATACACAAGATTTACTTAATGCCCTTGATCAAGGAATTGTTGCTAATGCTGGACTAGATGTATATGAATATGAAAAACCTATCTTCTTTTACGACCATTCCAATACTCAAATAGAAGACGAACTCTTCGAAAAAATGCGTTCTCATCCGAATGTCTTGATTACTGGTCATCAGGCATTCTTAACCCATGAAGCTCTTGAAGGCATTGCAGCAACAACCATAAAAAATATTGACGATTGGTCTATCAATGGAAAATCAATTAACGACATCAATTAAATATAAAAAAATGAAACTACTAGTAACTACCGACTTTTCGGCAAACTCAAAAGGAGCAATTAGATTTGCCCAAACTCTTGCAAAGCAATCCAAAAATGTAGAGGTTGTATTCTACCAAGCCATTCATATTATGAAGCCTACAATATGGAGCGATGTTTTTTTTAAGGCGTATAAAAATGACGAAATAGAACGTCTTACGGTAGACCTCAAAAAGTTCATTCATGCTGCTATTGGCAAGGACAAAGGGAACTTCTCTGATGAGAAATTTGTTGTGGATAATTGTATTTCAACCGAGAAAGGCATTTTAAAATATGCAGAAAAAAACAAAATTGATTTTATCTGTATAGCTACACGTGGAGCAGGGATACTTAGGAAAGTGATGGGTACACATACCTCATATATAGTGAATAATTCTAAAGTTCCTGTAATGGTCATACCAAGCCATTATAGAGCCAAAGCTATTAAAAAGGCAACCTATTTATCTGATTTTGAAAACCTAAAAAATGAAGTGATTAAAATCTCAAAACTTTCAACACCAATTGGATTGAATGTAGAAGTTCTACATTATTCATCGATTGTGCTTGACAAGAAGAAGTTTGAAAAAAATAAAGAATTATTTAACACAAAAGAATTTGAGCACATTAAATTAAATATTCAAAAAGACACCCTTAAACTTTCACTTGTAGAAAGAATTACTAAATATGTTCAAAAATCGAGACCCGAATTATTAATCATGTTTACTAAAAGAGAAAAGAGTTTTTTTGAGACTATTTTTCTGCCCAGTAAATCAGCTGAGCTTACCTATACCACTAAAGTGCCTGTTATGATATATTCCAAATGAAATCGGTTAAAGGTAACTTTGTTATAAATATTTTTCGAAAAGCAAAGATTAGCTTTTTAAAAATATACTATGCAAGAGGTAGTGCTCATGAAATTGCATTAGGAGCTGCAATTGGAGCGTTTTGGGGTGTATTCCCAACGTTTGGATTAAGTACAATTTTATCTCTTTTATTATACAAAATCTTTCGTTTTAACATAGTAGCCGCAATATCAGGTGCATTTATTTCTAATCCTTTAACAAGCCCTTTTTTGTTAATGCTAAGCTATAAAGTTGGAAGCTATTTTATTAAAACCGATGTTCAATTTGATTATGATAATTGGTATAAAAATTTACCCCAAATGGGATATGTTTTAATTATTGGTTCTACCATAGTTAGTTCAGTAACGGGATTATTTGTTTATTGTATCATTAAATACGCGGTTGAGCGTAGGCGTAACCTAAAAGCTAACAACCCAATTCAAAATACAAAATGAATCATCACATATTATCTATTTATGAAACCCAGCAATTGCTTAACACAAGCAAAAATGGTTTGCATCATTCTGTTGCCGAAGAACGGTTGCTTGAAAATGGTAAAAATGAATTAATTGAAAAAAAGAAAAAACCTACATGGATAATTTTTTTTAATCAATTTAAAGATGTAATGATATTAATACTGCTAACAGCAGCAGCTATTTCCATTGCAATTGGCCATATAAAAGATGCGGTTGTAATTCTCATAATTGTTCTCTTAAATGCCATAATTGGATCTATACAAGAGTATCGGGCAGAAAAAGCAATGGCCGCTTTAAAAAAAATGTCTGCATCAAACTCCTTAGTTCGCAGAAACGGCAGCATTATTGAAATAGCTTCTTCAGAATTAGTACTAGGTGATATTGTTATATTAGAAGCTGGGAATATTGTACCTGCAGATATACGTCTTTCTGAAACTCATTCGCTAAAAATAGAGGAATCATCTCTTACTGGCGAATCTCATTCTGTAGATAAATTAAGCCAAGAACTCCAATCAGAAGATTTACCAATTGGCGACCGCAATAATATGGCATTCAAAAGTACCATAGTTTCTTACGGACGAGGCGAAGGCATTGTGGTAGCAACGGGAATGAGTACGGAAATAGGGCGTATTGCTCAACTCTTACAGGAAGAAGAAAGCCAAACACCCCTTCAAAAAAGATTAGCGGATTTTAGCAAAAAACTATCTTTTGTTGTTATTGGTATTTGTGCTGTTTTATATGGTGTTGGTTTACTTCGTGGCGAAGACCCCATACAGATGTTGCTAACCGCAATTTCTGTTGCAGTAGCTGCTATACCAGAGGCATTACCTGCTATTATAACCATTGCATTGGCTCTAGGTGCGAAACGAATGGTGAGTCAGAATGCGTTAATTCGTAGACTTCCATCAGTAGAAACATTGGGTTCTATAACTTATATCTGCTCCGACAAAACAGGCACTATTACCCAAAACAAAATGACGGTTACAGACATTTGGCAGCCAAATTCAATAGCATCATTTCAAAACTTCAACGCAGAAGAATTATTACTCTTCGCTATGGAGCTCAACCATGATGTTTCTGTTAATGAATCAAACAAGTTCAAAGGAGACCCAACTGAAATAGCCATTGTTGAATATGCAAGAAAGCATAACCTTTATAGCGAATCATGGAAAAGCGCTAATCGTGTCGAAGAATTACCCTTTGACGCTGAAAGAAAACGAATGACAACAATTTACGCAATCAATGATAAATATATAACTGTTACAAAAGGTGCGGTAGAATCAGTCTTGAAATGTTGTACTAATCATGTTGATTCTGAAGTTTCAAAAGCCGTAAATCAATTTGCCCAACAAGGTAAAAGAGTTTTGGCTTACGCTTTTACCATATTGGATAAATTACCTGAAAATAGTACCATCCAAAACACAGAACAAAATCTTAACATTATTGGTATAGTTGCCATGATAGACCCTCCGAGAGAAGAGGCAAAACAGGCAATTGCGGATTGCCATACAGCAGGCATTACACCTGTAATGATAACTGGTGACCACCCAATAACCGCACATGCAATTGCCTTAGAAACTGGTATTATTCATAAAAAAACCGATAGAGTTGTTACTGGGATAGAATTAGAAGGTTATACCGATGAAGAATTTGAAAAAGAAGTTGAATACATAAAAGTTTATGCACGAGTATCGCCAGAACAAAAGCTGCAAATAGTAAAAATATTGCAAAAGAAAAACCATTTTGTTGCTATGACGGGAGATGGAGTAAATGATGCTCCTGCCTTACGAAGAGCAAACATTGGTATTGCAATGGGAATAACAGGAACTGATGTAAGTAAGGAAGCGGCACAAATGATTTTATTGGATGATAATTTTGCAACTATCATAAAAGCAGTAAAGGAAGGAAGAAGAATTTATGAAAACATCAGAAAATTTATAAAATATACTCTTACCAGTAATGGCGGAGAAATTTGGACAATTTTCTTAGCCCCACTTATTGGTTTACCTATACCCCTTATACCCATTCATATTTTATGGATTAATTTAGTAACTGATGGACTGCCTGGTTTAGCATATGCAACTGAACCTGCCGAAGAAAACATTTTACAACAACCACCACGCAAGACAGATGAAAGCATATTTTCTAAAGGCTTAGGGCTTCATATACTTTGGGTTGGATTATTAATGGGTGCAATTTGTTTAGTCACACAAGTGTGGGCCACACAGCTTGGAAACGATAAATGGCAAACAATGGTCTTTACTGTATTATGTATAAGCCAAATGGGCCATGCCATGGCAATTAGAAGCGATTTGAAATCACTATTTCAACAAGGAGTTTTTGGCAATAGACAATTAGTTGGTGCTGTTCTACTCACCTTTGCTTTACAAATGGCAGTAATTTATATTCCTTTTTTACAGGACATTTTCCGTACAAAATCTTTGACCGTTATTGAACTATTGATCTGTATAGGACTATCAAGTATTGTTTTCTGGGCAGTAGAAATAGAAAAATGGGTTAAAAGGAGAAAATTAAACATCGCAAGTTGTAAGAAATAATAATGACACTAAAACTCAATACTGACAATGGTTTGCAAGGTCGATGGACAAAAACCACTGGCTATAACAGCAGCTACAAGAAATTGGCGATTCAGTGGTTAAATGAACATTTGTGCTTCGTATCAAGTGTAGTGGTGGCAGACAGTTTACGGCTCCGAAATCGCCAACTTCTTGTAGCTGCAAAACGTTATGCACCATTTTAAATGAAAACTCCACTTCTAATATCATTACTCTTAATTAGTCAAATTTTGACTGCTCAAAAGGTTGCGACTAAAACCGATGTAGAAGAATACAATTTTTTCTATAGTGATACCGCAAATGGAGAGTTTGCATTTGGTGACTACGAACCCAAAGACATTATTCAATTAAATGACGGTTCATATTTAATAGGAACAGAATTGTCTATTTCTTTCCCTTCGCAATATAAGACAACAGAAAATTACGATTCAATTTACTTTGTAAAAAGCAGAATATTTCAAGAAAAATCTCATACAAGTAGTGGAACTGTTTTTAAGCTGAACTCAAATTTTGAAAAAGAATGGGAAACTGTTTTTAAAGAGCAAAGAGTAGAAAAGATTTTCAAGACTTCAGATGACAGAATTTTGATAGCTGGGGAAGACGTTTCTATGAAATTTGTTTGGTTAGCAGAACTTGACAAAAAAGGAAATATACTTTGGGAAAAACACTTTGAATACAAGAATAAAGTAACTATCTCAGACGCAAGAATTGACGAAAATAACGATATTTACTTACTTCTTGAATCATCACATATTATTCCAATTCAAGTTCGAAAATACTATGGACAAAGACGAATCCACTTTTTCAAAGATTCTGAAATTAATTCTCATTTAGCCTTATTAAAAGTATCATTTGACGGTAAGAAAAAATGGCTCAAACCCATTGACAAAAGAAGAAAGTACAATAAATTCGGATATAATTTAGTAGCAAGTCAAAAAACGATATTTGCTTCATACACATATTCAGGATTTGAAAAAGACAGTCTAATTGAAGGGGTAAATGTTATTGAAATTTCAGAATCAGGCAAATCGGTTTTAACAAGAGAAATTCCAAAACAGGACATTCTATTTTTTGACAATGGTTTAGTTACAATCACATCTTATTCGAAAGGAGAATTAATTCTTTATAGGTCAGGAAAACTAATCGGCTCAACTAACATAGAAAGTGCTGACAAAGACGTTAGAATAGAAAAAGCGATTAATAAGTCCAATGGCTATCTAATTTTAGGTTCAAACTATGATAATAATATGGACTATTTACTAATTAACGTAAGTTCAGACTTAAAATTTTTGGATTATTGGACTTATCCAAGAGACGAATTTAATGAAATTCGGGGAGCGGTGGCTTTGGAGAATGGAGAAACAATTATTATTGGAAAATGCTATAGAGAAATGAAAGAAACTTCAAACAAATTAACGACATATATAAATTTGATAAGAATAAAAAACGGTGCATAACAGCACCTACAAGAAATTGGCGGTTCAGTGGTTAAATGAAGCTTTGTGCTTCGTATCAAGTTCAATGGTGGCAGACAGTTTTCGTCTCCGAAATCGCCAACTTCTTGTAGCTGCAAAACGTTATGCGTCATATTGAAAGACCAAGACTACACAAATGAATCTAAATAAAATCGTGACGGAAATATTAGCCATAATCGTAAGCACAATGTTCATCTCATGTGGGAGTAAAGGAAATACAGGTAGCACCGAAAATCTTGTTGTTACTGATTCTCTTAAGACCAAAGTTGACAGCACCCATTGGTTAAAACCAACTGAAGGAGTAAGAGGAATGTTCGAAGATAGTAAAGGAAACCTGTGGTTTACAACCGTTGATTATGTTTCTGTTTTTGATGGCAGTAAACAAAGATATTTTACAGAAGAAGATGGCTTGTCAAACTTTGGACAGGTTCATGAAGATAGTGATGGAACAATTTGGGTTGAATCAGGTTTTAATGCATACAGTTATGATGGAGTTCGATTCACTTCTCATAATTTAATCCCTGACACTTTAAGTAACCAATGGAGTGTCTCACCTAATGACCTTTGGTTTCAGAAAGGAATTCCACGCCTTGGAAATTCAGATGGTCCTCCAGGCGTTTATAGATGTCGGAATGGTGAGATTAACTTTCTTGCATTTCCTTTGCCATACAGAGCTAACGCTGACAACGTATACCATCCAACTACAAAAGCTATTAAAGGAAAAGACGGAATGATTTGGTTTGGAACCATAGGAGCAGTAATCGGCTTCAAAGACGGGGCGTTTACAATAATTGGTCAAGAAGTGACCGGAAAAAAGAATGAGCCAAGTCATATTCGTGACATATATGTAGACTCAAAAGGGAATCTTTGGATGGCAGACAACGGTAATGGAGTCTTCGTATTTAATGGAGATACCACGATCAATTTCACAAAATCTCATCACCTTGATATGGATGACAGTGAAGGAAACACATTACTTAGAAGTTTTTGTATTGCTGAAGATAAAGACGGATATATGTGGTTCGGGACAGTATATTCAGGTATTTGGCGTTACGATGGTGTATCATTTACAAATTTCACAGAAAAAGACGGTGTAGTTAATCAATCCTTTTGGACCATTTTTAAAAATAAGAAAGGTGAATTACTATTTTGTGGTGAAAATCCTGGGGGAGTTTACAAGTTCAACGGACTATCATTTGACAGAGTTTACTGATGGAAATACGAACGCATAACAGCACATTTGCACTAGGCGGGGTTCCGTACTCCGCAGACAGCTTTGTGGTAACCGAAAGTTTTGTACTCCGCATCAGCGTTTGTGCTGAAAAGCCCGCCCATCGCAAATCTGCCAGCCGTTATGCCCAATTTTAGGACGACACAGCAATGAAACGACTGACAACAATATTGACAATTATTCTTCTGACTTCGACAAGTCTGACTTTCGCTTGTGACTGTGAATCTCAAGGGCATTTTTTGACAGTTGCAACGAATTCAAAACTTGTTGCACTTGTCAAGGTAAATAGTTACTTGACCTTTGAAAACATTTACGACAAGCCGACACCAATGTCAATGGAAGTTGAAATAGTACAAGTTTATTACGGACAGGAAACAAGAAAAACAGTTACTGTTTGGGGAGACAACGGTAATTTATGTAGGCCTTATTTGAGCATATTCAAGACTGACAATTACTATGTAATAGCATTTGAACAAGACTCAAAAGAAAATCACTCGGAATATGCAATCTCCAACTGTGGAGACTATTGGTTGACCGCTGACAACGAAAAGAAAATTGCTACAGGACAAATAAGTGAAAAACAAAATGAAATTGCATTTAGTGACTTAATAGAATTTTTCCACGGAGACAAAACGAAGGAATTAACACCAACTGACTTTAAAGAAATATATCAACTTGCACTTGACCTTCCAAAACTGCAACAATATTTCCATATTGACACAGACACAACAAGAAAACAGATTATAATTCAATACTTTGGTGAGGCAAACCATAACAACCTGACAGGAGTTAAAAAATTCGACAGACAAATAAAAATAATGACGGAAGCAGAAATCAAGAAACAGAAAATCAAATCTTATTTTGTTCTTGGTGACTGGGTTTGCGGACTAAACTCTGTTAGGATGACACTTTCTTATGTAGGAGAAGGATTGACAGCAAGTTATATGTTTAAAAAAGTTGACAACAAATGGACGATTTTGAACTCTGAACTATGGGAAGAATGAGAAAAACTGGGCATAACACGGGTTTGGCAAAAGTGGCGGTTCAGTGCTCCGAAGACACATTTGTGGTTAATCAAAGTTTGGTTCTCCGCATCAACATTTGTGGTGAAAATCGCCACCTTCGCCAAGCCCGATACCGTTATGCCCAATGCTAAGACGACAGGGTAACCAACAAGTTGACAGTTTAAAACAAAAACAATATGAAAACACTTTTACACTCTAAAAACTTAATTCAATATGGATAGTAACACGTGGACAGCAATCAGTTCAATTGCGACTTGTATTTACACTCTTGCATTCATTATTTCATTAGTGTTAATATACCGACAATTGCGTAGTATGCAGATAAGCACAATGGCTACGGCCTTTTCTAAGGCTCTTGATATTCTGCAAAACGAGGACAGACGTAATGATAGAAGAATAATTTTTGCACTACAGGATTTGCCCTTTGAAAAATGGACAGAGGAGCAACGTCTGGCTGGTGAACGTGTAATTCATTCATATGACCAAGTCGGCACAATGATTCGTGCAAAGATGTTCAACAAAGAACTCATAGTAGACAGTTGGGGAAATTCTCTACGAATGGCAAGACCACTTTTAATGCCTTTAGTTATTGAATATCGGTCTAAATGGAAATCAGAAGAAATTTGGGATGGATTTGAATGGCTTTGCAATGAGGCCGTAGAGTTTCAAAGCAAGTTAAAATTGAAAAAATCTTAAATACACCTATGGACAAAGCAGCAAAATTTAAAGTTGACCCAGCACTGACCAAAATTTTGGGAGAGAGTTACACTTCTGTTGAGGCAGCTATAAAAGAGTTGGTTGACAATTGCTATGACGCAGACTCTGCAAAAGTTTCGGTTGACTTTCCTAATCCATTTGACCATTCAAAAATTATCATCACCGACAACGGTGACGGTATGACACCAAATGAAGTTAGAGAACAATACTTGAAAATCGCAAGTAGCCGAACATCAAGAAAAGGCGACACCACTTACGGCAGAAAGCGAAAAGTAAAAGGAAGAAAAGGCATCGGCAAATTTGCAGGACTAATGATTGCAAGTTTTATGGAGGTTAAAACTAAAGCACGGGGACAAGAAACAACAATTGTAATTTCAAAGGGCGACATACTTGGTAAAGACAAAGACCTTGAAGCAATTGAATTACCAATAAATTCTATACCTTGCAACAAGGACGACCACGGAACAACAATAACACTGACAGGGATAAATCAAAATTTTACTTTCCCGAATCCCGAAAAACTGAAACAAATTTTATCAAGAGAATATTTACGAGAAAACGATTTTGCAGTAACTGTAAACGGAGAAGAAGTTAGCGTTAAAGATATTCCAGGACAAAAATTTGAAAAGGAAATAAGATTGTCTAATGGTCAAACTGTTACAGCAGTTGCAACTATAACAGATAAAGCTCATAAGTATCACGGAGTAAATTATAGAGTTGATGGAAAGGTTGTTGGCAAGCCAAACAACCTTTTATCTGAAAATGAACTTATCCCACAAAAGGTTCAAAAAAGATTACACGTTGAAGTAAATGCAGACTGTTTATTAAATGACACAACCGCAGACTGGGGCGAAATAAATGAAAGTAGTAAACTGAAACAAGAAATAGAAGATGCCTTGCAAGGTTGGATGGTTGACAGCTTACAAGAAGGTTGCAAACAAGAAATGACACTTGCAAAAGCAAGGCATCAAAAAAAGATTAACGCTTACTTATCAAAACTTCCTGAATTTAGACAGCAGTTTGCAAAAGCGGCACTTGAAAAAGTTATTGAAAGATTCTGGACTGAAGACGATACCAAAATTGACACAATTATTTCAGTGATGATTGACGCTTTTGAAAAAGGGCATTATTGGGCTGTATTAGAGAATATTGACCAAGCGGACGACCATCATATTGAAAAATTAGCAGACGCTTTCAATGAATTTGGGCTTTACGAAATTACAATGATGACACAACAGGCATCAGCAAAAGCTAAGTTTTTAGATAAGTTACAAACCCTTGTTGACAGCCCAGACACATTAGAAGCAACGGTTCATCAAGCACTTGCAAACAACCTTTGGGTTTTTGGTTATGAGTATTCACATTTCATTTCAAATCAATCGTTAAAAAAGGCTTGCGAACAACTTTGCGACAAAATTTATAAAGGTGAAAACGCAAACAAACGACCTGACTTGTTTTTAGGAATGGCTTTTAATCGTGAACGACTTTTAATTGAGTTCAAAAGACCATCACATACTTTGACACGCAATGACGAAGCCCAAGCACAGCGTTACAGGGACGAACTTTCAACAATGTTTCCCAACGACAGAATTATCGTAAAACTAATTGGCGGAGATACTGGAGGAAAAATAAAACAACAGAACAACGCCACCGACTTGACATATCACTCTTTCACAGAAATCATTTCTAATGCAAGAGCAAATTATGAATGGCTCATTAACGAACTGACACAATCAAATGGCTAACTTGACACTAACGACCGAGAGAAGCACTGGGCATAACAGCACACTTGCAATAGGCGGGTTTCCGTCTCCGCTTGACAGTTTTGGGGTGGTAGAAAGTTCACAGCTCCGAATAAAGTTCGGTGGTAAAAATCCCGCCCATCGCAAATCTGCGGAACGTTATAAGCCATTTAAAAAAAAATACATGAAAAGAATATTGTCATTGATTTTAATACTCTTTATTTTGGATGTTCAAGCCCAAAGTTTAAGTGAAATTGAAACATTAGAAATAAATTTTGAAAGTAGGGAAAGTGTGAGTTATGGGAAAATCAGTTATGGTATCCGTTCTCAAATTAAATTCTCAATACAAAAAAATGAAAGCAAACATTTCGCTATTCTTAGTAGTACTTTCCATTGTGGGACAATAAAAGAACCTGAATGGAAGAAAGAGATTAATTCTGATATTTTAATCGAAATTCAGCACTTTGCAAAAAGACTGGAATTAATCCCTTCTGAAGTTAAAGAGTTTGCCTATGTTTCTAACCAATACCAAATCAACTACCTTGATCGAAATTTTTCATTGATAATGAATGCTTCTACTGACACCCTTCAGTTTGAAGAATTGTATTCAACCATTTTTTCACAAGAGTTGGAATCACTGCATAAAAGGAGAAATGATTTTAGTAAAGAAATGGAGAATGATTTGAAGAAAAATTGGTACTTCAATCCAAGAGATTTAGAATCGTTGAAAATTGACTCCATTCTAATTCTTAGCACTGAAAAATCTGATTTAACATCTTGTTATTGGGTGTTTTCTGACGGTCTAGCATACACGGAAAACTGCGAAGATTCAAATAGCGTAGAATCTAATGCATCTATAGAATATATTGATGGAATGGCCATGATTTATATGAATTATCAAAATAGGTTTGAGTTGAATAGTGCGAGACCATATTATAGTTTCGAAATAATATCCTTGAATGAGAATACCCTAAAACTAAAAGTATATAATATGAATTGAAAACGGCTTATAACAGCACATTTGCAATAGGCGGGGTTTTGTGCTCTGTATAAACATTAGTGGTAAAAATCCCGCCCATCGCAAATCTGCAAAACGTTA
>JBJXHA010000399.1:0-11403 GCA_046160275.1 Bacteroidia bacterium
TCTCGCAAAATAGCGTAAATCCTTTACCTATTCCAAATATATTTCCATCAAACGCTTCGCCACATTTTCAGCACGAAATTGTTGAATATGTGCTTGCCCTTTTTCTACTAAGCTTTTTGCTAATGCTTTATTATCAAGTAATTGTAAAATAGCATTAGCAATTTCTTCGGGATTCTTTTGATTTACATACAAAATACCGTCTCCACCTGCTTCTACAAAACAAGCATTTTCTCCTGTGATAACAGGCACTCCGCATTGCAAAGCCTCAACAATTGGCAAACCAAAACCCTCAAAAACAGAAGGATAAACCACACATTTTGCTTGTTGATACAAAAAGGGAAGCATTGCATCATTCACATTTGTCAAAAAAAGCACACGAGCTTGTAAGTGATGTTGTGCCAAATATTGCTGCAAATTTTTCTGCTCATGCCCGCGACCTACTAAAACAATTTTTAAAGAGGTAGGCAAAAATGGAAGTGCTTTTAACAAAGAAATGACATTTTTACGAGAACTTTGCGCACCTACATATAATATATAAGGTGTATGTAATATTTCTGAAGGGAAATCAGTAGGAATCCCACTCGATAGCGTAAAATCTTCGCGCATCACAGGCGGAATTACTGCAATTTTATCAGGATTTGTACCAAAATAATGCACAATATCGGCTTTACTTTGCGAACTAATTGCCACAATCGTATCTGCATTTTTACAAGCAAAGCGAAATTTTTGAGAATACATTTGCCTATCTATCCATGGAAAATCTTGCGGATAGCGAAGAAAAATTAAATCATGAATTGTCACAATTTTGCGGGTGTGCTTGGCTTTTTGAATGTCAAAAGGTAATTCGTGGCTTAATCCATGATAAATGTCAATTTTATGTTGCTCTAGTTGTTTTCCAATTTGAAAAGTACGCCAATAGGCTGAAAAGAGTGAACTAGAAGAAGTGTGTAACTGAACATTCGGAAAAGTACACCCTTCTTGAAAAAGTTGCTTGGGTGTTTTTGGGCTAAACAAGTGATAATCATGTTGTGGAAAATGCTGAAATAAGGCAAGTAACAACGAGCGACTATAATTTCCTAAGCCTGTAACATTAAAAAAAGCGCGTTTTGCATCAAAACCTATGTGCATATATTGATTGAAGGAAAGGAGAATGTCGAAAAACTATACAAAGTTGTTGAATTTTACGGACACATAAACAAGAAAGCTCAAAAAAAAGGAATATTATATCAATTTTCTTGAAAATTTCCACTTTCGTCTAATTTCTTAGGGTATTTTTGTTGAAATTTAAAAATTAGCGTGTATCTTGCGACAAAATTGAAAAAGATGCAAAGTGTTTTGTTAGCCCACGAAATTCAACAAGTTGAGCAATGTTTTCAACTCAAATTGGCAGAAATTACACCTGAAGTGTTTCGGAAAAAACATAAAGAATTATTGGTAAAATATCATAGTGATAAATTTGAAAAATACAATGATACTTTAATCATGGAATTAGTGAGGGAAAAACACGATGCAATTGAGCTTGCTGCCGCTTTGATTCAGAAACATTTAGGGCAAAAGTCGGTTTCGATGAGCATAGATGAAATGATACGACAAAATGGGGCGCAATTTGCTTTTGAAAAAATGAAAGTGGAGATTGTTACCAAAGATAAACTGTTTAAATATTATCTTTTGGAAACGTGGGACATGAAAGTATATCGCGGCGAAAGTGTAAAAATTCCCAATACCGAAGCAAAATTGATTATTCAAGAGCAACATAGCGGCATCAGTATTGGTTTTTCGGAAAATGTGAAGTTGTTGCTTACTTTTGAAGTAACGGATTCGGTAGAAATGATTGCAAATTGGTTGTATGAAAAAACTTTGGGACATGCATCATTTTTGTTAGTAGAAGGTAAAAAAGTGGAAATCCTTTATGATTCAATTTTGCACGCAATCAAACGAAGCGCATTTAAAGGCTTAGTTGCTGCAACAAATCCTGAAGAAAGTGTGTAACCCAAATGCATTTTTTTTTCACTTTTTCCACAAAAAATGATTTTATTTGCATCGAAATCATAACTAAGCGAAAGCATGACATTATAATAGGTGTTTTATTCGAGCTGGGAAATTATTAAATTGTTAAAAAAAACAGATATTTTTTGCAGTTTTAATACTTATCCCTATTTTTAGCCCCGAATTGCTTAGTTCAACAGTTGAGCTACAAAAACAAAGGGAAAGTGTTACTTACACCCACCCAATTGAAGGATACACATTTCATTATTTATTCATCATTCATTACTAAAATTGTAACAGAAATTATGGCAGAGGTAAAATCTTCAGCATCGGCTGGTAGCGTTCAAGCTGCAAATCCACTAAAGTCTGCATTCCCAGTTATCGCAATCGTTGCGTGCTTTGTTGTCGCTTACATCTTATATAAGTATGTATTGGGCGCGGCTGGAAACTTTGAAGGCGGAAATCCTGACGGACATCCGATTTCGACAGAAGTAAGTGTTTCTAAACACTATTTAGGTTTGATTTACAAAGGAGGCTTCATCGTACCTCTTGGGCTTACTTTGTTGCTTACTGTAATTGTGTTTACAGTTGAGCGTATGCTAACCCTTGGACGTGCAGGTGGCAAAGGAAATGTTGACGCTTTTATGTTTAAACTTCGTGGCTTAATTCAAAAAGAAGACATCGAAGGCGCAATAAAAGAGTGTGACAAACAATCGGGTTCTTTGGGTAATGTAGTAAAATCTACTTTGCGTAAGTACGAAGAGATGACAAAAGATACAAGCATTGACAAAGAAACCAAAAAAGAGGCTATCCAAGCTGAGCACGAAAAAGCAACCATGTTGGAACTTCCTGGTTTGGAAAGAAACCTTCCTATCATTGCAACTGTAGCTTCTTTGGGTACATTGGTAGGTCTTATCGGTACGGTATTGGGTATGATTCGTTCATTCTCAGCACTTGGAGCAGGTGGCGCACCTAACGCAGCAGAACTTTCTGTGGGTATCTCTGAGGCACTTGTAAATACCGCATTAGGTATCACAACATCTGCTTTGGCTATCTTGCTTTATAACTTTTTCACTACTCGTATTGATGGTATGACTTACAGAATGGACGAAGTAGGATATAGCATCGTACACACTTTTGACCAAAAACATTAATTACAGGGAACAGTGAGCAGTAAAACAGTAAACAGTGAAAAAACTGATACTTTATAACTGACTAACTGATAACTGATAACTGAAATTATGGCAACACATAAACCGAAAAGAGGTTCGCCTGCTTTGGATATGACAGCGATGGTGGATGTGGCTTTCTTGCTCTTGACTTTCTTCATCTTGACGACTACTCGTTTCCGTGAAGACCAAGCAGTTCAGATTAATGCACCTTCGTCTATTTCTGAAACTAAGGCACCCGAAAAGCAAGTTATGACGCTGCTCGTTTCTGACAGTAGCAAAGTGTTTGTTGGATTCTCGGATATTCCTACGCGTGCTAAGGCTTTGGACAAAGCAATTGAGTTGAAATATTTGTCCCCTATGACTGATGCACAGAAAAAAGTGATAGTGAGTTTGGAAAGCTTTGGCGTTCCTTTTGCGCAAATGGATGCATGGACGAAAATGTCCGCTGAAGAACGCAAAAAGTTCACTCAACCTGGAATGTCAGCAGTGGAAAAGGATACCGTAAATCACACAGGTAATGAGCTAAAAGCATGGATTGAGTGTGGACGTATGATGGACACAGGCCTTCGCTTCATTATCAAAGGAGATGGAAACGCCAACTTCGAAACAGTAAGTGAGGTGCTTGCTACCCTTCAAGATATGAAACTTAACAAGTTTAACCTTGCGACAAATCTTGAAGGAAAAGGAAGTGCTGAAGGACAAGCTGCGGCGGCTGGCGCAAAACATTAATCCATTTCAGCAAGTAAAAATATTGTTCAACCCATTCATTTTTTAGCAAGAACATGGCAGAAATGGTCGGTGGAGGCGGTGGCGGTCATAAGAAAGGCGGTCCCAAATCCAAAAAGAAATCCACAAGAATTGACATGACAGCGATGGTGGACGTAGCGTTCCTGTTGCTTACCTTCTTCGTTCTTACAGCTACTATGACCAATTCAAACGTTATGGATATGGTACTTCCGCCTAAAATAGAGGGAGAAAAACCACCAGAGGTTGATGTAGATCAAGAAAAGGTCATAACTTTTGTACTCGAAAAGGATAACAAAGTGAAGTTTTGGAGAGGCGAATGTAGCAAGGACAGTGTGCATGAAACAGATTATTCCTCAGAAGGGATTCGCAAAATCATTTCTACACATATGAAGAAGAAAGTTCCACTTTGCACCGATTCAGTAACAAAGCAGCGAATTGCAAGAGGAGAATTAGACGCGAAATCGTGTTGGGATCCCCTTTTTGTAATTAAACCTAAAAAGGCGTGTAAATACAAAAACTTGGTGGACGTACTCGATGAAATGTATATCAACCACGCGAAAAAGTTTGCGATTGCAGAGTTTTCTGAAGATGATAGTTTAATGATGGAAGGTATCAAACCTACAAAGAAATAAGCGAGTTTGACCAAATAAAAGAGGACTTCATCATCAAAAAGGAAGTATTGGTCACATAAACTTGAACCACCATCAGTGAATATCGTATATTTGTGTATTAATCATTAAAAAATTATATCAATATGGCACAAGTAGTTAAAGCAGATTTAGACGAAATAGTCTTTGACGAGCGCGAGAAACGCTACGGTGCTTATGACTTACGTAAAAATTACGGTAAGTACTTAGCACTAGCATTCTTAATCGTTAGTTCTGTTTTCGTTACGGCTGCGGTAGTTCCTATGATTTGGGAGAAATTACGCCCAGGTAAGGAGGCTGCGGAAGCGCAAAATGTGGAGGTAAGCCTCTCTGACTTACCTCCACCGCCCGACCTAGACGAACCACCGCCACCACCACCACCACCACCACCTGATGAGCCACCACCGCCGCCACCAGAGGTAGCGCAAGTAAAGGTAGCGATTCCGATTCCTAAACCCAAAGAGGAAATTAAGATTGAGGAGCCGATTAATGAAATCGACGACACAAAGGATAAGCTGGTGAGCGATAAGGACAAAGAGGGAGTAAAACCAGGAGAAGGTACCACCCTTCCTAGCGAAGCAAAAGAGCCTACTCCTATCACCCCAACCTTGCCTACTAAGGAACCTGAGCCTGTAGTGGTGAAGGAAGAACCAAAGGATAGCGATGGTGACGGTTTGGTTGACCCAGAGGATAAATGTCCGAAGGAAGCAGGTCCAATTGACAATGGCGGTTGTCCAAAAGTTGAAAAACCAGCGGAGCCAGACCCTAACAAATTCATCTTTGTACAAGAGCAACCTAAGCCTGTAAACATGGATGACGTTAGAAAAGCAATTGGTTATCCTCAAGTAGCACGCGAGGCAGGTATCGAAGCAGATGTTCAGTTGCGTATTTTGGTTGATGAGTTTGGTAATTATGTGAAACACTTAGTTACAAAACCAGGTCATCCACTCTTGTTGAAAGAGGTAGAAAAACACGTAACAGGTTTGAAATTTTCTCCCGCCGTTCAAGGGGGAAAACCTATCAAATTCTGGGTGAACATTCCGTTTAAATTCAAACTCCAATAATCACGAGTTGTTATAAAAATTTCTCTATTGTGTCATGCAATAGAGAAATTTTTTTGTAGGGAGGCGCAAATTGAAGGGCAGTAATATATTCCTTTTTCGTTTAAATTGAATGAGTGGGAATAAGGCAAAAAAGAAACGCTTAAAAAGTCGAAACTTTTTAAGCGTTTTTGCTGAGAAATACTCGTGATTACTTTTTAACAGCATCAGCAGCGCCTTTAACAGCGTCTTTTGCACCTTTAGCAGCGTCTTTAGTTGCATCAGCAGCGCCTTTAACAGCGTCTTTTGCACCTTTAGCAGCGTCTTTAACAGCGTCTTTAACACCTTTTGCAGCAGAATCTACTTTTGGAAGAGCTGCGATAGAATCAGCAGTTGCTTTAGCTTTAGCTTCAGCTGCTTTGCTCATTGAATCAGCTTTAATAGAATCGGCAGTTAAACGTGCCTTTTCAGCTGCTGCTGCGTCATCACCACAAGCTGTGAACGCGAAAGCTGCAGCAATCATAAGTACAGATAAAATCTTTTTCATTTCTTTAACCTTAAAAGTTCGAAAACCGCTCGCAATTTCGACACAAAAAATGATACTACCAAATTTTTCTCTCAAAAACTTAAAAATTTATTAGAATTTCCTTAAAATTTGCTTAGAAAATGGCATTTTCTCTAATAAGTACGATTATTTTTTGGGATTTGCCTAAAAATCTAAAGAAAATATTACCTTTGCTTCTCGCTTAAATTAGGCTTAAACTACTAGGGATTTTTAAGATATGCAAAAACTAAAACAGTATCTTTTGGACTTTTGGAAGGAAGATTTTCATCTCGGTTATTATCTTTCTGCATTTTTGTTTGTATCACTCTGCATTTTTCTGAACTATTTTTACTATCCTCTCACAACAGGAAGCTCACAAACCATAGAAAGAGCCTTGGTAAGTGCTTTTTATTTTAATAGAAGCCTTTGGTGCGCGCCGAGTTTTGTTTTGTTTTATGCCGTTCCTTATTATGTAACGACCTTACTCTACTATTTATGGAAAAAAGACAGTTCATTTTTAAAACAACCCGAATTTTGGACAAAATCCTTGCTTGCCATTGTGTTAATGAGCTTAGATGTCGCCTCACATTTATATCAAGACATTGCCGCATTTTTTAAAGATACAGGCGAATATTATTGGGTAAGGAAATGCCTATCTACAGGGACAAAGTACCTCTACATTGGTTTACCTCTTTTTGTATATTGGTATTTTCGAGATAAAAAAGAAATCCCACATTTTTACGGTTTGACCTTCAAAACTTTTGATTGGAAACCTTATTTATTGCTAGTGGTCATTATTTTACCTTTTTTATTCCTCGCATCTTTCCAAAAACAATTTACAGACTACTATCCTACCTTAAAATGGGCGGGTTTAGACAACTTTACGTGGTTTCCCAAAACGACAGCCTTTGCCATTTACGAAGCGATTTACGGCTTCTTTTTTACATGGACAGAAGTCATGATGCGAGGATTCTTGGTAATAGGTATGATAAAAGTGATGGGGAAAAACGCCGTTGTCCCTATGGCTGTCATGTATGCCTTTCGACATTTTGCCAAACCTTGGGGCGAAACCCTTAGCTCTGTCGTAGGTGGCTACGTTTTAGGCGCATTTGCCTTCAAAAGTCGCAATGTCGTAGGCGGGGTGATTTTGCACGCAACTGTTGCTGTGGGAATGGATGTTTTTGCGTTGTTGCATATTCTCTCTCGATAAATCATTTACGCCTTCAGAAATGGAATAAACAACGCTTCGTATGCAATATCGCTAGGACATACCCTTATTTCAAGCGTTTTGCTTCCTGCTCCTTCTCGTTTGCCTCTGCGTTCATGCCTGCTGAACGTAGTTTTGCAGCGCGATTTTCCAAATTTAATACCTCTCTTTGCAAAACTGCTCGCTTGCTTTTTGCCTCTGCCGCGTGTTTTCCGTTGGGAAATTGCTGAAGATAAAGGCTATAACTTGAGATGCGGTCGCCTACTCTTTCCCATGCGATTGCCTCTTTTTTCGCTTCTTCTTCGCCTTTATTTTCGGCTTTATTAGGGACTTTTTCTTTTTTTGCGGGGATTGGTTCTACTTTTTTGGCATCCGCTTTTTTAGGACTATTTGTATCGGCAATAGGTTTAAAACGTTCTGCTTTTTCTGTCTCCACTTTAGCCACACTATCAGCCATACGTGCATTACGAATACTATCCGCTACGGCTTGTGTATTGGAAGGAGAGGTATTCGTATCCGCAGGCTTTTCATCTGTTCCTAATTTCACGCCCACCCAAAGGACAAACATCACCGCACCGCCAACCCCAGCCCAACGCAAGTAATTGGGCTTTTCTGCTACCTGATTTCCGTAACTTGTAGCTGTTTCCCCTGCCTGTTTTTCTGCTTGAGCTTTGCGCTCACGTTCTTCCCTTTTCACGCGCTCTTCTTCCTTCCTTTTTTTCTCCAATTCCGCTTGCTCACGCTCTTCCTCCTCTTTCCTTTTCTGCGCCAATTCCGTCTGCACTCGCTCTTTTTCCAACCGACTTTGACGCAAAGCCTCTGCCTGTTTACGCTCTTCCTCCTCTTTCTTTTTCCGCGCTAATTCCGTCTGCACTCGCTCTTTTTCCAACTGACTTTGCCGCAAAGCCTCTGCCTGTTTACGCTTTTCTTCTTCCTCCTCCTCCTTTTTCCGCGCCAATTCCGTCTGCACACGCGCCTTTTCCAACTGACTTTGCCGCAAAGCCTCTGCCTGTTTACGTTCTTCCTCCTCTTTCTTTTTGTGCGTCAATTCCTCCTGAACTTCAGCTTCTTCTTGTTCGCGTTTCACTTGCAAGGCTGCTAACAAAACCTTTGCATTTGGCACAAAAAAGTTTTCATTTTGGCGCATTACAAAGAGTTCTAAGCTATTTTCTGATTGTTGATTTACTTTTTTCCAAACACTATAATCATCGGCTTTTTTGCCTTCTTCTAGCACTTGCAAATACAGTTGCTCGTCAAGTGTTTGTTTGTACTTTCGCTTGTATTCTGTAACCAAAGTGGCTTTTTGTTCCCAAGTCCCTTGCTGAATACGCCCAAACAACTCCTTTGCTTCTGCTAAGATAAAAGCCTGCAATTTCTCTTGCGCTTGGTCGAAAAATTTTCCTTTTGGGTATTTTTTAATAAAGTGTTCAACATCCTTTTTAGTCGTACAGGCTTCAAAATCAGCTTGTTCATGATTTCTAGGCACAAACACAAATTCTCCCCCTAAATCATTCGTGTCTTTCAACACACCCGCTATCGGCGTTTGATTGGCATTGTGCGAGGTTACGGTCTTAACATACTGCGCAAGCTCAGAAATGCAAAAAGGCTGGTCAGTATTTTTTTCTAAAAAAGTAAGCAAAGTCGTAGCAAAAGGGCTATGTTTTCCATATTCGCCATCTGCCACTTTCTCAATTCGCCCTGCCGCTAAGACCCAGCGCGAAGGATATTTTACCACCTCGCGCGAAAATCCTTTTAATTCGGTAAAGTCTTTATCTTTCAACAAAAAACTTCCTGAATAACAACTATCCACGATGAACACAATGTGTTTTGCCTTACAGTTTTTGATGTAAGACTTTATTTGCTCATTATTAAGCAGCCCAAAAACCTTCTCTTTTTTCGCATCAACAGGCACAAGATAGCCCACGCCATCTTTGAGGTAGCCATGTCCCGAATAACAGATTACCAAATTATCGTGTTCTGTGAGTTTTGCCGTATAAGTCGCCAAATTTTCGATAATATTCTCTAAGGTCGCGTCTTCATTATAAAGCGTTTGTGGCGGTTGAAAATGATATTTTTCTGTCAATACTTGGGCAAAACGCTTGGCATCTCTCACACAGTTATTCAAAGGAGTAATCCCATTTTTATAGGCATCAATTCCAATGACAAACAAATGATTGTTGCCCATTTTCGCCAAATTTTCGAGGGCTTCGTCCCAAAATAATTCCCTATCCATAAGCAAAGTAAAATTTTCGGGAAAGGTAAATTTTTTTGAGAGAAGTACCAAATTTTTTGCTTTTTTTTGTCGTAAAATTGTAATTTTGCGAGCAGTATTATACTTTTGTAATGGTGTCATTCATTTTCTAAACAAACCAATAAACCAATGAAAAAGAGCCTTTTGTTTCTTTCCTTCTTTGTATTTTTTTCAGGTGTTCTTTTTGCACAGCCTCAATGTTGCCAAAATACCTTAGAAAAAGGTAAAAACCTTTATAATGCCTGCGAGTTTGAGGCAGCAAAAGTAAAATTTGATGCCATGAAAAGCGGCTGCACGGGCTGCGAAAGCGAAGCCCAAGGTTGGATAAATAAAGCGAACAAATGCTTGAAGAACCCCAATGCAGAAGGCTGTCCTTGCGCTGCAAACGCAGGTAAGCAGGAGTTCACAGAAAAACAGAAACGTTTTTTATCCAAAGAAGAGGCATTTATATATGTTGCTGAACCTGCTGTTTTTGAAACGGAAACACTTCAAATTCTTGTGCAGCCCGAGGGACGTGTCGGTGATGTATATGAGTGGAACGAGGAGAAAAAAGAAACTCTCAAAGAGGAAACCTATCGAATTGAGGTGATTCCTCCCGTTTTTGAAACGGTTCAAGAACAGTATCTTTATAAACCCGCAGGGAAAACGCCCGCTATTTATAAAACGCGGACTTGGCAAAGGCTAAAAACCCCCGCTACTACTAAAAAAATCAAAATCCCTGCGGAATATATGACCGTTAAAATCCCTGTTAAAGTAAAATCGGGTACAGGAGCTTCTCGTCCTGGGGAATACAAAACAGTAACGCGCCAAGTTTTAAAAACGCCTCCTATTGTTAGCAAAGAAACACTGCCTGCTGAATACGAAACACTTACCGTTTATGAATAGGTATTGGTTATAAGATGTTTACACTCGCTTCTTATTTTCTCTAAAAACAAATCTCATGAAACATATCTTCCTCTTCTCCTTTTCCATAGCCTTTTCGCTTCCGCTTTTTGCGCAGCAAAGCTGCTGCGACAAAGCCTTAAAAACAGGCAAGGTGCTGTACGATAATTGTATGTTTGACGAGGCAATGAAAAAATTCATTGCTATGAAAGACGGCTGTTTAGGGTGCAGCCAAAGCGAAGCGCAAAGCTGGATAAATAAAACCAATGCCTGCCTCAATAACTCTAACGCAAGCGGCTGCCCTTGCAGAGAAGAAACAACGGTCGTAATCCCTCCCAAAAAAACTGAACCTAGCCCCAGTGTTAGCAACTACACTGAAACGGTAAATGGCGTTTCTTTTGTGATGAAAGCGATACCCGCAGGTAATTTTACAATGGGCTGCACGAGCGAGCAGGGAAGCGATTGTAGTGATGATGAAAAGCCTGCACATTCGGTTACACTTTCGGCTTTTTATATGGGCGAAACGGAGGTAACGCAAGCCTTATGGACAGCAGTTATGGGGAATAACCCTTCGTATTTTAAAGGAGATAAGTTGCCCATAGAGCAGGTTTCTTGGAATGAGGTGCAAGATTTTATTCGAAAACTGAATAGTATGACAGGCAAAACCTACAAGTTGCCGAGTGAAGCGCAGTGGGAATATGCAGCGCGTGGGGGGCAGAGTTATAAATATTCGGGTAGCAATGACTTAGGCTCTGTGGCTTGGTTTGCTAACAATTCAGAGAATACAACGCACACTGTAAAAGGCAAGAACGCAAATGGATACGGCTTATATGACATGAGCGGAAATGTTTGGGAATGGTGCGAAGATTATTACCACGATAATTATACGAAAAATGGAAATTCCGAATATCAAGTTTGTCGCGGCGG
>JBJXHA010000400.1:0-13880 GCA_046160275.1 Bacteroidia bacterium
TTTGTGGAACGCCCCTTGTAGCGGCTGCTTTAGCTGCCGCATCGCTTGAAAATCAATGATTTTCAAAAGGAGCAGATGAAGCAATTTGGACAAACCACAAAAATTGTCATAGTTCCTAAAACAATTAAATATACTGTTTAAAAAATTCTAATTTTTTGCGGGCTGGTCATATTGTAAATATCTTATCAAACCTAGCTTGAACACATTGCGTGATAAGATATTTACAATATGGCAACTAGGAGAAAATGCAATAAATCTTAGATTATGCTGTATTAAATTCTCCATTATCACTTATCCATTATCAATTAAACTTATGGTTCATTACGGAAAATTCGTTTTCTTGCTTTATGCAGGTTTTGTATTAGGGATGTCCACCCTTTGTTATATGGCGGTAAACCAAAAATTTGACATGGTAACGCCCAATTATTATGCACAAGAATTAAAATATCAAGGAACAATTGACGCTCGCAGCAATGCAAATGCCTTTACGAAAGGAATGTATTTGCAAAAAACGGCAGATAGTTTAACCCTAGTCTTTGCTCAACCTATTGAAAATAAAGCAAAAGGAATCGCGCATTTTTATTGCCCTTCCGATGCCAATAACGACAAAGAAGTTAGCTTTGATTTTACGAGCGACCAAAAAATCGCCATGAACATCGAAGGAATAGCCCCACGTTATTATCAAGTGAGTTTAAATTGGGAGGCAAACGGTGTTCCTTATCAAGTAGAAACATCGGTGCAAATTAAATAATCGCAGCAAGATGGAAAGTTCATTATGGATGTCATTTAGCTTAGGATTAATGGGTAGCCTGCATTGTGTAGGTATGTGCGGTCCGATTGTGCTTACGATGAACCTAAGCAATAAAAAATATACCTTTTCGCATCATGCCGCTTATCATGTAGGAAAATTAATTACCTATATGTTGTTAGGAATGATGATGGGTTTACTTGGCGAAGGAATTTTTGCTTTGGGCTGGCAACAACCTTTCTCTGTGATAATTGGTGTTTTCATGCTGTTATCGCTTGTTTTTCCTGTATTCATTCGTAAATATTTCCCTGCAAATTCACTTTATAGTCGCATCAAAAGTTTCTTTCCAATGGCGCGGCTTTTAACAGAGGGAACGATAAGCGCGAGGTTTTTACTCGGCTTTGTCAATGGATTTTTGCCTTGTGGCTTGTTATACAGTGCCTTAGCGCTTTCAGCAACGGCAAATACTTCTTTAGGTGGAGGCATACAAATGTTGGCATTTGGGGTAGCAACTATTCCTGCATTATGGGCAGTAGGTTGGTTTGGGCAAAAAATCACCCCTAGCCTACGCCAAAAATTCACAAATTTAGTGCCTTACACCTTAGGCATCATGGCAATTTTCCTCATTTTGCGCGGCTCAAACTTAGGGATTCCTTACCTTAGCCCCGAAATGAACTTACACAATGGAAAAGTAATGTATGGAAATTGTTGCCATAAATAAAAAAGGTTCATAGAAGGTTATTGCGAGATTGTACGGGCTGCTTCAGCTGCCCCCTTTTGAAAATCATTGATTTTCAAGTAAATCGGCAGCTAAAGCAGCCGTTACAAATGCCTTATCCATTCTCCATTACTTAACAACCCATCATATCAAAAGTATTTCATTATTTTTGGGGCGTATTCGAAGGAATACGCCTTGTTTTTTCGTCTATTAAACTTTCTGCAAAATAAGTATTCTATCCTTTTTCTCTTCGAAAATCATTCCTCCTCATTTTTTATGAAAAAAGTATTTTTAACTTGTCTTATCGCACTTTCTTTTCACTTTTCGGTGGCACAAAGAAACGTCATTCTCATTATCGCTGATGATTTAGGCACAGATTATTTGGGTTTTTATGAAGATTATCAAGACACGGTGGACATTCCTAACCTTCGCAGTTTAGCCAAACGAGGAGTAAGGTTTAAAAACAGCATGGTAAACCCTGTTTGCTCGGCAACAAGAGCAACATTACTTACAGGGCGTTATGGATTTAGAACAGGCGTAGGAAATATTGTAGGCGGTTCAGGAGGTTCGGGCGTGATAGATACTGCGGAAAAGTCCATTCCCAAACTGTTAAAGGCATTTAATCCTAACATTGCAAAAGCAAATATCGGCAAATGGCACCTAAACGGCACAATGCCTGCCACGAATTTGCAAGCTCCCTTGAAACTCGGTTATGACCACTTTGAAGGTCCTTTTATTGGCGCGCTTTCAAGTTATACTAACTGGACAAAATACACGAATGGCGTACAAAGTACGGTAACTACCTATGCCACAACGGAAACCGTTAACAATGCTTGGGCTTGGATTCAGGCGCAAAATAACAAACCTTTCTTTTTGTGGCTGGCACTTAACGCCCCTCATTCGCCTTATCATTTGCCTCCCGCAAATTTACATTCTTTTACTGGCTTAAGCGGTACAACGCAGGACATTCAACAAAATCCTAAGAAATATTTTAAGGCAATGTTGCAAGCAATGGACACCGAAATTGGACGGTTATTTGACTCTTTATCCGTTCATAATCAATTAGATAGTACGGATGTTATTTTCATAGGAGATAATGGAAATACCATACAAACTGCCCAAATTACTAATACAGCCAAAGCAAAAGGAACGATTTATGAATATGGGGTACATACGCCTTTTTTCATTGCGGGTCCTTCTGTGGTGAATGGCGGGCGGGCGAGTGATGCGCTTGTAAATGGGGCAGATATTTTTGCTACGGTGCTAGAATTATTTGGAAACATGAATTGGCAGACGCAAATTCCTGCAAACAAACCTGTGGATAGCAAAAGTTTGTTGCCGATTCTTAAAAATACTGCGACTAGCGTCAGAGATTGGACTTTTTGCGAAAATTTCAAAACTACGCCCGATGCCAATGATGGAAAAGCTATGCGAAATATGGAATATAGATTGATAAAATTTGACAATGGTATAGAAGAATTTTATCACATCGCTTCCGACCCAGAAGAAAACAATAATTTGCTCCTAAATCCCTTAACTGCTACAGAATTAACGAATTACAATTATCTCTGTACAGAAATGACCAACCTCGTAGGAACTGGAAACTATTGTAATCCGAGTGTTGGTATAACTGAAATGCAAGCCCATCTTCCTCATATTTCCCCTAATCCTTTCCATGATTTCATTCGCTTGCAAAATTTTCCCGCAACAAAAGAAGCAAAATTATACGACACAATGGGCAAACTTCTTTATCAAGGCAATGCACTTGCTACCCAAAACTTTGCACATTTAGCCAAAGGAATCTACCTTTTAACGATTGAAAACCAAATTTTTAAATTGCTAAAAGATTGATAATAAGGAAATAAACCTCCGCAAATCTAGCAAAAGCTACCTAACAAACTGAAATCCTTTACAGCTTGTTAGGTAGCTTCCTTTTTTACAAAAATTAACGCAGGACTTTCCCTAAAAAACACTAAATTTGCCGCTAAATTCACAAACAAAATGAACGCATTTTTTAAATTACCTGCGCCGTACAATGAGCCCGTTAAGGGTTACGCGCCTAATTCGCCTGAAAGAAAGGCCTTGAAAGCTGCTTTGGCGAAAATGTCAAGTGAGCAAAAGGAAGTGCCGATGTACATTAATGGCAAGCGAGTGTTTACAGAGGACAAAGTAGTAATGTCGCCACCGCATAATCATAAACATAGCTTGGGACATTATTCGAGAGGCAATAAGTCGCATGTAGAAGCTGCTATAAAAGCGGCATTAGCGGCAAAACCTGCTTGGGAAAACTTGCCTTGGGAACAAAGAGCTGCCATTTTCTTAAAAGCTGCGGATTTGATGACGGGTCCTTATCGTGCGCAAATGAACGCGGCTACGATGTTGGCACAATCTAAAAATGCGTATCAAGCAGAAATTGATTGTGTGTGTGAAATGGTTGATTTTTTCCGCTTTAATGTGGAATATATGACACAGATTTACAAAGACCAACCTCAATCTGCGCAGGGAATTTGGAATAGATTAGAATATCGTGCCTTAGAAGGCTTTATTTTTGCCCTAACTCCTTTCAACTTTACCTCTATCGCAGGGAATTTGCCTTGCGCTCCCGCCATGATGGGAAATGTTTGTGTGTGGAAACCTGCTGATTCTCAAATTTATAGCGCGGCACTTATCATGGAAATCTTGATAGAAGCGGGTTTGCCAGCAGGCGTTATTAATTTAGTATATGTTGATGGTCCTACGGCAGGGAATGTGATTTTTGAACACCCTGAATTTACAGGGCTACATTTTACAGGGAGTACAGGGGTATTTCAACATCTTTGGAAAACAATAGGCAATAACATTCATAAATATAAATCTTATCCAAGAATTGTAGGCGAAACAGGAGGGAAAGATTATATCGTGATTCATCAATCGGCTGATATTCAGGCGGCTGCAACTGCAATTTCGAGAGGGGCATTTGAGTTTCAAGGACAAAAATGTTCAGCGGCTTCGCGCGTTTACATTGCCGATAGTATCTATGAAAAGGTGATGAAAGAAGTAAGAAAAGACGTGAAATCCTTTAAAATGGGTGATCCCGCTGATTTTTCTAACTTTATTAATGCCGTAATTGATGAGAGAGCTTTTGATAAAATTGTGAGTTACATAGATAAGGCAAAAGCAGCCCCAAATGCGCGTGTTACCGTAGGCGGGCATTATGATAAAAGCGTAGGGTATTTCATTGAACCCACGATTATCGAAACAGATAATCCTAGATTTTTAACCATGTGTGAAGAAATCTTTGGCCCTGTGGTAACTGTATATAAGTTTGATGATGATAAGTTTGAAGAAACGCTCCAAATCTTAAATGAAACAAGTCCTTATGCTTTAACTGGTGCACTTTTTTCACAAGATAGATATATTATTAATAAGGCAAGTGAAATTTTGCGTCATACCGCAGGTAATTTCTATATCAATGACAAACCTACGGGAGCCGTAGTAGGGCAACAACCTTTTGGTGGGGGTAGGGCATCTGGTACAAATGACAAAGCAGGTTCTTATTTGAATTTGTTGCGTTGGGTTTCTCCTCGAACCATTAAAGAAACGTTTGTTCCTGCTTCGGATTATCGTTATCCATTTTTGGGAGAAGATTAATTTTTAAGGAAAAAAATAAAAAGTGGCTTACCTTTATAAAGGCGAGCCACTTTTTTATATAAATTAGGCTAACGATAAACTACTCCTCAAACTTCTCAATTCTTCCTTCTTCCCCTACGATAAAGCCTTTGCCTTCTTTTAACAAATGAATACCGTAATAACGCAATTTTGTGTCTTTTTCAAACGGTTTCCAGTTTTTTCCGCCATCTGTTGTTTTCCAAAATACGCCTTTATCTCCTACTAAATAACCTGTATTTTCGTTTACAAATTTTACATCATTAAAAAAATGGCGTGTTTGTAAAATATTGTTTCCATTGCGCAAAATTTTCCAAGTTTTTCCTGCATCTGTTGTTTTTGCAATTGTGCCTGTACGCCCTACGGCATAGCCTATGTTTTCAGAAGGGAAATCTAAGGCAGAAAAAAACTCATCTTTTATGTCTAAAAACTTCCAAGTATGCCCCTTATCTGTACTTTTCACAATCGTTCCATATCCGCAAGCATAGCCCGTTGAATCGTTCGTAAATTGAACATCTCTCATTTCATACTTTGTTGTATCTTGCATTTTCCAACTGTCTCCACCATCGGTACTACGAAAAAAAATACCAAAACCATAAGCATCTCCGCCTACTGCAAGTATTTCATTATCAGGAAGAAAGGCTAAAGCGCGAATAGGTTTCCAATCTGTTTGTTTCATCACCCAAGTATTTCCCCCATCTGAAGTTTTCATTACTTTCCCATCTAATCCTGTAATAAATCCTACATTTTCATCTTTAAAATTTACGCTAAACAGGATTTTCCCTATTCCCAAATCTTGTTGTGTCCAAGTTTTTCCTCCATCAGTTGTTTTCAAACAAACATCTTTTTCATATCTTTTGCCTCCGACTGCAAAACCTAGGTTTTCATTAACAAAAAAAACATCTTCTAATCTCTCCTCTGTGTTTTTAGGTGAAATTTCTTTGTCTATGGATTCATTACAACTAAAAAATAGCAGAAAAAAAGCAAAAAAGTAATGGATAATTATTTTCATGAGATTGAAATAGAGTAAGTTAATGTAAAAAAAGAGGCAGGCAAAAGCAAATACGCTTTCTGCTTGCCTGATATATATGTTTGATAGGGTTCGGAACTTTCTAACAAGTTCCGAACCCTATCAAAACTTTAATTATTTTTGAAAAGCCACAATTACCTTCTCAATAATATCACAGCAATCATGTAACTGCTCTTCTGTCATCACCAAAGGAGGAGCAAAGCGAATGATATTGCCGTGTGTAGGCTTTGCTAAAAGACCATTTTTTGCAAATTCAAGACAAATGTTCCATGCTGTTTTGCTGGTTTCACTGTCGTTAATTACGACTGCATTCAACAAACCTTTTCCACGTACAAGTACTACCAAATCAGGGCGTTTTGTGATGAGTTCGCTCATTCTTGCCCTAAAAATTTCCCCTAAATAAGCAGCATTTTCAATCAATTTCTCCTCTTCAATTACTTGCAATGCGGCAACTGCTACGGCACAAGCCACAGGATTACCCCCAAAAGTAGAGCCATGCTCACCTGGTTTGATGACCAACATCACCTCATCATCAGCCAAGACTGCCGATACAGGGTAAGCTCCTCCCGAAAGTGCTTTGCCCAATATCAACAAATCTGGACGTACATTTTCATAATGAGATGCCAATAACTTTCCTGTTCTGCCAATGCCTGTTTGCACTTCATCAATCATCAACAAGACATTGTGCTTTTTACACAAAATTTCTGCTTGTTTCAAATAGCCATCTTCTGGAGAAACAATACCCGCCTCACCTTGAATCGGCTCCATCCACAAGGCACAAACATTGGGGTTTTGAAGCGCGCTTTCTAAGGTAGTTAAATCATTGTAATCTATGAGTTGGAAGCCCGGTAAAAACGGTCCAAAATCGGTTGTACTATCAGGGTCGGTAGAAGCGGAGATAACGCCAATGGTTCTTCCATGAAAATTTTGCTTTATTGCGATAATTACAGCTTCATTTGCAGGGATTCCCTTCTTTTGATAGCCCCATTTACGCGCTAATTTGAGAGCTGTTTCATTCGCTTCTGCGCCTGAGTTCATCATCAAGACTTTTTCATAACCGAAATAGTCTGCAATAAACTTTTCTGTTTCGCCCAATTTACTATTGTAGAAAGCACGAGAGCAAAGGGTGAGTTGTTGGGCTTGATTAACCATTGCCGAAATGATTTTAGGGTGGCAATGTCCTTGATTAACAGCACTATATGCAGACAAAAAGTCATAATAGCGTTTTCCTTCACAATCAAAAACAAAAACACCTTCGCCCTTAGCAAGTACTACAGGAATCGGGTGATAATTATGCGCCCCATAACGGTTTTCTAACTCCATTGCGGCATCGGAGGTGATAAGATGAGTATGTGTCATATATTTTAAAGAAAGATGTAACAAAATTACGCTATTTCACGCGATTCCCCAAGCCTTATAAAAAATAAAAAACTTGTCAATCCATGATTGTTTCATAGATTGACAAATTTTAGGTAAAAACTATGGTGTTATCCAGCTTTTATTTTTTTCCTTCTGCAGGAGCGTCAGCAGGTTTTGCGGCAGGAGCATCAGCAGGTTGTGCTTCTGTTTTTGCAGGTTGTGCAGCATCAGCAGGTTTCGCGCCTTCTGCTGCGGGTTTTGCTGCTTTGTTATCAAAAGTTGGTAGAGCAGTTGTGCCTACTTTTCCTTCTAAAGACTTTTGCATCATTAAGCCATCGCTTTTTGTTTCTTTCATGTTACCTATGATGTTGGTTGAAACAGCCAAAATCGCAATAAAAATCGCTAGATACCAAGTAATTTGCTCAATTAGCTCATTTCCTCTGCGTGCGCCCAACATTTGAGCTGCATTACCTGCGGCACCGAAAGCAGTATTAATTCCACCGCCTTTGCTGTTTTGAATCAATACAGCTAATACCATCACAATAGATGCAACAATCAACAATCCTCCAAGAATGAAAATCATATTTTTATGTCAATTAAAAATGCTTAGTTTATAAATGAAAAACCCTCGAAAAAGAAGTATTTTATTACTTCATAATTTTCTGAATTTGGTCGGCAAAGTAAACACTTTTTTCAGGAAAAACCAAACTTAATTTTTCATAAATTTCGACTGCTTCCTTTTTATTCCCTTGCAAAAGATGAATTTTTGCCATTGTTTCCGTTAAAATCTCAGGTTCTGGTTCACTTTCTTCCTTTACTTTTACGGGTTTGTTGGCATCATTGGGGTTCATTTTTGGCATTTTGGGTTGTTTTACTAAGAAATTTTCTAAGAGATTACTCGTTTCTTTTCTTAGTATTTCGGGTGCGGTAGCTTTGCGGTGAATGCGCGAAGTATCAAAATATTGTTTTAATTCTTCTTCGTTTACAGGAATTTGTATTAACTGATTTCCTTTTCTGTAAATTAACATATCGTAATTATCATGGAATGTGCTTGGATATTCGGCTTCTTCCTCAAACAGAGAAGGAGAAGGCGTATGTGCGATTTCTGCAAACGGTTCGTTCGTAATTTCTTCAAGAATGAAAGAATTTTCTTCCTGTAATTCTTTTTCTTTTACATCAACAGGCTCATTTTCTTGTGCGAGGTTTTCTACTATAGGAGCAAGATTTTCCAAAGACGTACTTGCTTCCACTTCTTGCGTGAAATCGTCTTGCGCATTTTCTTGTAATAGAATTTCTTCTATATGAGCAGGATTTTCCAAAGACGTGCTTCCTTCCACTTCTTGCGTGAAAGCGTCTTGCTCATTTTCCAGCAGACTTTCTTCTATTGCTTCACTTTTTGTTTCGGCTAACTCAAACAAGGAACTTGTCGAAACATTTGATATTTCTGAACGGATTTCTTCGTTTTCTAGGGGGAAAAGTAAGTCTTCATCAATAGGCGCAGCAGCCTGTTCTACGTCTTGTTTGTCAAGGTCTCGAACAATTTTTTCTTCAACAATTTCCGCTAACTCGGCTGTTTTTTTATGTTCAAAAATATTGAGTTCTAAGGTTTCTGGAACTAATATCGCTTTTTCTTCGAGAGGAGGTTTCGTTGTAGGAACATAATTTGCCGAAAAAACCACATTTTCCCCTATTTGAAGATTCAGATTATCTTGAGGTTCTGCGGCTAGAAATAGGTCATAATCATTTAGGTTAAAGGAATCAGTCGTTTTATCATCGGGAATGGACACGAACTGCGAAGTCATTTCGGGCGAGGTTGCCGAATATGAATGGCTAAAATCATTGACTTCTATAGAAGAAGGCACCGAGTTTGAAATGACGTTTCCTGTATCTAATGTCAAAAAAACGTCATTTGTATCTTGTTCTTTGTTTTGATGATGCTCGTCAATGAAAAAAGTATGTGGTTCCATTACACGATGGCTGTTAAAAATGAATGAAAAGTAGGGTATGAAATAAAAGAAAGATGATGATAAAAAATCAGCCTACAAAAGTAGGAAAAAAAATTGAATGTATATCAAAAAGCGTTCAGAACTTCTTAAAAAGTTCCAAACGCTTTTTGCTGTACATTTTTTCGTTGATTTGCTATTTAAGAGAGGCAAATTTCCCTGTTTTTTGCAATTCAATGGAGGAGGGCATTAAGTTCAATGCTTTTTGAACTACTACATCATCTTCATAAAGATTAGGATAAAAGCCATCGTCTTGATACAAACGTTTGCCAATGTAGGCTTTAATTCTATTTTTTATCAAGCCCATAGACTTGGTGTAGCCTTTTTCTTCAAAATTAATTCCTTTTTGAGAAGCAAAAGAGGTGAACTTTTTCATCATCTCGGAATCTATTTCAAAATGATAGGAAAAATTAGCAGCACCAGGATATTCGTTTACCAATTTATGGTTATGGTCGACATAATCATAGGCGAAACGGCGAAACATATCTGCGGCAACTAATTCTGTTAAATATTTGCTATTCAAGGTCGTATCATCTGCAATAAAAACATCAGGAAAAATCCCGCCGCCGCCATATACAATACGCCCTGCATCGGTATAAAATTTCAAAGAGTCGGGGAATTTAATTTTAGAAGCATCGTAAATTTCGCCACTTGCAAAACGTTCTTCAATTTCATTGTCATACTCTTCGTGTGTTTTATTATACGGTTTTTGAATACATCTGCCACTTGGGGTAAAATATTCTGAAATAACAATGCGCATTGCCGAACCATCTTCAAATTTCTTCTGAACTTGTACCAAGCCCTTGCCATAGGAGCGAACCCCCAAAATCAAGCCTCTGTCGTGGTCTTGCACTGCACCTGCCACAATTTCTGCCGCAGAAGCTGAGCCATAGTCCACTAAAACCACCAAACCGCCTTGCTCAAAGCCGTTAATTTGGTTAGATGCCACATATCTTTGACGACTTTCTGGAATACGTCCATCGGTTGTTACAATTAATTTTCCGCCCGACAAAAACTCATCAGCCATTTTTTGTGCCATCGTAAGGTAACCGCCGGGATTTCCGCGCATATCTAAAATAAGGTTTTTCATGCCGAGTCCCTTCAATTTCCGCAATGCTTCAGAAAATTCATCGTAAGTAGTTTCAGAAAAACGAGAAACTTTGATAAAACCCGTTTCTTTGTTCACCATATAAGAATAGTCAAGGCTAAAAATAGGGATTTTATCGCGTTGAACAGTAAATTCAAGCAAACGATTGATACCCAAACGCTTAACGGTAAGTTTTACTTTTGAGCCTTTTTCTCCTTTCAAAAACTTCGTTACATCAGTTCCCTTGATTCTGATACCTGCCACATTAATTCCATCTACTTTCAAAATTCGGTCACCTGCCAACACACCCGCTTTTTCGCTAGGCCCCCCAGAAATAGGCGTAACAACATAAATCGTGTCATCAAGTACATTGTATTCAATGCCTACGCCTTCAAAACTACCCGTCATTTGCTCGTCCATTTGCTGCATCTCATTCGCAGAAATATAGAAAGAATGAGGGTCAAGCCCTTCCATAATGCCTTTGATAGCATTATCCACAAGTGCTTCATGGTTAGGCTCTTTCACGTAGTTTTTTTCAATAAAAACCAGTGCTTGTTCCAATTTGCGAAGACTTTGGTCTATTTCTACTTTGCCATGAATGGAGAAAACATTTTCCACCTTAAAACCTGCCAGCAAGCCTAAGGTTATCAGACCAAAGCTAAATAAAAAATATCGTAAAATACGACTCATAATAAATAATGAAAAGATGAATGAAAGGGCTGTAGAATCAACTACATTGATGCAAATTGTTTGCCGTTTTTATTATTTCGGCAAAGATAAAATATAATGTTTCGTGATAAAAGTTTTATTTTTACAAAAATACTATTTTTTGAACCAATATCTTACATTTTTCAAGTAATCATATTTTGTTTGTTTTTAGGAGTTTTTGGAGATGTTAGGTTGTTTTGTTAATTTTTATGAAAGTCAAAGAAAAAAAGAGAGAATGATTTGGAGAATAAAAATAAAGATTTTACCTTTGTATCGAACTTTCAGAAAGTATTGAAAGATATGACAACACTTGAATTTAACGGACTAATTGCAGCAAATTATAAGGCTTTAAAGCCTGCTGCCTTGCGTCTTACGCGTAATTCTGATGAAGCCAATGATTTGATTCAAGAAACTTTGATAAAGGCTTTGAACAATCAAGACAAATTCAAAGATGGGACAAATATCAAGGCTTGGCTCTACACGATTATGCGAAACACATTTATCACGCATTATCACCGTATTATTCGTCGTAACACAATTACCGATGGCACTGAAGATTATCACCTATTGCAGTCGGTAGCGAGTAGCGTTTATAATGATGGAGAAGCGCAATTGAATGAGCAAGTAATTCGCAAAGAAATTGATGCATTGCCAGAAACCTATCAATTTCCTTTTATGATGTATTTTGTGGGTTACAAATATCAAGAAATTGCCGATATGATGCACATTCCCTTGGGAACAGTAAAGAATCGCATTCACGTAGCGCGAAAATCTTTGCAAGGTGTATTAGAAGGATTTAGATAATAAAAAGCAACCTAGCAAGGTGTTCATGCCTCGCTAGGTCGCTTTTTTTTACTTCACTTTGGTACTCAACCAATCTTTTAAGATGGCGTTTTCGCTATCGCTTGCATTGCTTTTGCGGTTAAGAAGGTAATTTTTGACAGTAAATGTCCCTGTATATATTACCTTAACTTCTTTTTTCTCTCCTTCTCGCATAATTTCAATCTTCAATATATCTCCTTTGTTGGCTTTCTTAAAAAATACAGGAAGGTCAATTCCCTTAATTGCTTCACCGTTGATACTTAATAAGATGTCTTCCGCAGATAAACCAGATAAATAGGCATCTCCTGCGGGATTTAGGCGTGTAATTTCAATTCCATCGGGAGTTACACTTTTTCCTATAATCCCTAATTTTTCTAATCCCAAATCTGCCGCTTCAGAAATTACCATTTCTAACCCTACATTTTTTAAAATGGGCGCGTAATCTACCGGAACAATTCCGTTTACGTGGTTGTCAAAAAAAGCTTGCCATGACTCGCCTGTTAAAGTTTCTATGGCTTTTTGGATTCCATCTTCTGGCACACCTTTGTTATTTTGCCAGCACTCCTTATATAAATAGCGAAACACATCGTCTAGGCTTTTTTTGCCATTGGTCATGCTTCTCATTTTCATGTCAATTAAAAAGCCCACTCTTTCGCCCAAGGTATAATAAGAAGTAGCATACATAGGATTCATGTAATCAGAAGGCATCAACCAACTGTCAAAACTTGATTGTGCGGGAGAAACATGGCTATGCGAAAAACTATTTTCGATGTAGCGAATGTTACTTGTAATTCCTGCAAAAAAATCAGCTTCCGAAACCATACCTGCACGTATCATTGCTAAGCCTGCATAATATTCCGTAATTCCTTCCGTAAACCAATGCAAATTTGTGTATTGAGGTTCTGAGTAATCGTAAGGAAATAAATTGGCAGGGCGCACGCGCTTCACATTCCACAAATGCCAAAACTCATGCGAAGATATATTCATAATTCCACTCATGGCGGCAGCAGGTGTTCTTGTAACCGTATAAGGCAAGGCAAAAGAAGCAGAATTACTATGTTCTACGGCATGACGCATTTCATGGTCAAGCAAACGATAAATAAAATGATATTCTTCAAAGGGAAAACCTCCAAAAATAGCGGCTTGTTCGGCACAAATTTTCTGTAAATTTTCTACAATAAATTTATCTACCTCTTTATCTCCCACATAATTCCCTTGAAAATGAGCGAAGAAATCCACCTTACCCACTTTAAAGGTAAGCGTTTTCATGTTATCCGAAAAAACGGTAGGTGAATCCGCAAATTCATGGTAGTTATCGGCGGTATAGCACTGATAGTCATTGGTTTTATGCAAAGCGGTTGCCGCTTCCCATTTTTTCGGTAAATTAGGAAGTTTCAAGATTACTTTTTCATCCATGCGATTGGGGATATACATGAACAAATTTACAGGGTTAAAATAGGCTTGTCCTTCGGCAAAATAACTAGAACCAGCATCATCATTTGAGGCGAGGTATTCATAATGAATGGTGATTTTCTCGCCTGCTTTGCTGTTCACACGCCAACAACTTGGCGTTGTTTTTTGCCATGTTAATGGGTTTCCTGCTTTATCAGTTGCCGAAAAATTACTAATAGCGGCAGCATAATCTTGGCGAATGTAGCGACCTGGCCGCCATACAGCAATCTGAAAATCAGTAGATTGCCCAGAATTTGCTTCTACTTGTAAGGAAACCTTGTAGGTGTGAGTGCTAGGCATTTCCCAAG
>JBJXHA010000401.1:0-6052 GCA_046160275.1 Bacteroidia bacterium
ATAGCAGCACTTATCCTGTTGCCACCATTCCCGCTAATACCTTTAATTTTAGTACGACCACAGGGCAAATGAGTTTTGTACCAGCCCAAATTCAGCAAGGGGTAACTGCAATTCGAGTAGATGAGTATAGAAATGGTGTGTTGATAGGGTCGGTAGTACGCGATATTCAGATGATGATTATTAATTGCCAAGGGAATGTAGCTCCTGTGATTTCTGCGGCAACTATCCCTACAGGTGCGAATGTCATTGGTCCGAATAGTTATCGAGTATGTGTAGGCAGCACCCTGCAATTTTCGATTACCGCTACAGATGCAAACACAGGTACAATTATTGGAATGACCTCTACGGCTTCCGCTAATTTACCAGGAGCTGTCTTTACTACCACAGGCACTAACCCCAAAACAGGCATTTTGACTTGGAGTCCTTCTGCAAATGATGTGGGAAATAAGACCTTTACCATTACGATTACAGATAATGCCTGCCCTATTCCTATTATTACGGTCATAGGTTTTACTGTAAACATTGTGAAAGGGGATATAAATGCCGCAGATTTCACTGTTTGCCCAGGGGTAACAACCTCCATTCAGCTCAATGCAACGGCAAGTGGAGGCGTAGGCTGTAGTGGCAACTGTTATTCGTGGTATCCCACTACTAATTTGAGCTCAACTACTATCCCAAATCCTATTGCCACAGTCAGTACACCTAGCACTTATTATGTTAGTTATAATGATGGTACTTGTGTTTTATTAGACACAGTTAATATTCTTCCTGAAGGAAGCGTTACCATTACCCCAGATGATACCTTGATTTGTATTGGGAAGTCGGTGGTGTTAAACGCACCGAATACTTTTCCGAATGCACAGAATATTAGTTGTGGGTTAAATAATGCACCTTGTTCTGGCTCGCTTAACACCATACAAATAGATACCATGAACACCAACACCAACGTAACGGGTGCAAATCTTGGGGTAGGAAGTCCGTTTCAAGGCGATTATGATGATGGCAGGGTGCAGTATTTATATAAAAAAACAGAATTGCAGTTGGCGGGCGTAAGTGCAGGTTTATTGCGTTCTATCGCTTTTAATGTTACTCATCAATTAAGTACCGCACCTTACAAAAACTTTACGATTAAAATTGGCTGTACGAGTTTAACGGCAATGAGTACAGCTACAGGTTTTGTTACGACCAATATGTCCACTGTTTATTCCAGCGCATTTACGCCTTTGTCGGGTTGGAACATTATTTATTTTAATACTCCTTTTCAATGGGACGGAAATTCTAATATCATTGTCGAAGTTTGCTTTGATAATACAAGCTCAACTAATTTTGACCATGTAGAATACACCAATAGTTCTTTTAACTCGGTGTTATATAGCCGCGCAAATACAAGTTCGGGCTGTTCTTTGGCTTCTCCTATTGTTTCTACGCGCCGCCCTAATGTTCAGTTTACCAACTGCTTGGTAGCATCGCCCGTTACTTATACATGGACAACCATTTTTGGAAATGGAACTTCCTCGATGACAAGCACGACAAGTTCAGCGCCTTCGGTTCACCCTAATGACACAACGATTTATGTAGTTTCGGTTTCAAATGGCGTTTGTGTGGTAAAAGATACGGCGGTTGTTTATACGAGACCTGTCGCAACCATGAACTCATTCACACCCGTTTATATTTGCCCTGATGATACAGTTGTTTTCTATCCTTCAGGAAATGCGTATGTAAATTACTTCTCATACGGAGGAAACGCGATTGATTCTTTATTAGTTTCGCCGATTGTAACTACCACTTATAACATTGTTGGGCATACGAATTGTGGAAATATCATTAGACCTGCCGTTGTAAATGTGGTGGATAGTATTCCGCCTGTGATTGTAAATTGCCCAAGCAGTGTTACTTATTATAATACGCCTACAACTTGCACCGTACCACATAGTTGGACAGCTCCTACCGCAGTTGATAATTGCCCAAGGTTTAATATGACGCAAACCACAGGATTAGCAAGCGGTTCGCAATTTCCCGTAGGTACTACGACTATCACGTATGATGCTGTCGACCAAATTGGAAATCATACCCTTTGTACGTTTAATGTAACGGTAATAGATACAATTAAGCCAATCATTTTAAATTGTCCTGCGAATATTACCATCAATGCAAATCCAAATATTTGCAAAGGTACGGCTACTTGGATTGCACCTACCGTTTCGGATAATTGTCCCAATGCTACGATTGTCAAAATTCAGGGCGCGAATAGCGGAACTTTGTTCAATGTAGGTACAACTAGCATTAAGTATAAAGCCACAGATGCTTCAGGAAATGAGAGTTTTTGCGAATTTACCATTACTGTATTAGATACGCAAGCACCCAATATTGTGAACCTCCCTGCAAATATCACCGTAAATAATACGCCTGATTCTTGTTCGGCTACGGTTTCTTGGACAGTTCCAACCCCAACAGACAACTGTACGGGAGCTGCGATTGCACAAACAGGTGGATTAGCCAATGGAAGTATTTTTCCGCTTGGTACCTCCACCATTCAATATACCGCAACCGATTTAGCAGGAAATGCAACCACGCAAACCTTTACAATAACAGTATTAGACAATCAAGCTCCCACTTTTTCGGGTTGTTTGAGCGATTCTACCCTTAAAACTGATCTCGGAATGTGTAGTGCGGTATTTTCTTGGCAACCTCTTACGGCAAACGATAATTGTCAGGGAGCAGTGGGCGTAACACAATTTACAGGGCAAGCTTCGGGCAGCACATTTGGCATAGGTACGCACATCATTAGCTATTTTACGATGGATAATGTAGGAAATGCCGATACTTGCACCTTTACCTTGTATGTAAAAGACAAGGAAGCGCCTGTTATTAGCGGTTGTCCAGGTAATCTTAATATTCCCAAAGATACAAATGCTTGTGGTGCAACGGTTGTTTGGGCTGAGCCAACGGCTACGGATAACTGTGGTTTGCTTTCTTTTACACAAACAAGCGGCTTGCCTAATGGCTCATTTTTCCCGCTCGGACCAACAGACATTGTTTATACTGCAATAGACAGTGCAGGAAATGCTAGTATTTGTCTGTTTCAAATATTTATTTCTGATGCAGCTTTTCCAGTTATCACAGGTTGCCCGCAAAACATTGTGTTAAATAACGATGTAGGAGTTTGTGGCGCGGTTGCTACTTGGACTGAGCCAATTGCTACGGATAACTGCCCAGGTGTGAACTTAGTGGCCTCACAAAATAATGGCACAGTTTTCCCGATTGGTACAACGATGATTCTTTATACAGCAATGGACGCTGCCTTAAATGTAACGACTTGCAGTTTCACAGTTACGGTAAATGACACCGAATTACCAACTATCACCAATTGCCCTGCCGATACAATTTTAGGAAATACCCCTAGTTTATGCGGCGCGATAGTAAGTTGGAATATGCCAATGATAACCGATAATTGCCCGAATTTACAAATAGTTAACAATTTTAATCCTAGCGACACTTTCCCTATTGGGACAACAACGGTCATTTACACCGCCACCGATGCTTCTGGGAATGTTTCGACTTGCAGTTTTGACATTACCGTTAATGATACCGAAGCACCTATGGCTTCCAATTGTCCAAGCGACATTGTTCAAAGCTCAACGGCTACTTCTTGCGATGCTACCGTAAATTGGACTCCTCCAACTTTTGCTGATAATTGTGCCTTAGCCTCTGTCGTAAGCAATTACAATCCCGGCGATATTTTCCCTTCGGGCATTACGGTAGTTACTTATACTGCTACAGATAATGTAGGAAATACGAGTGCTTGCTCTTTTGTGGTTACGATTAATGATAGTATTCCGCCGATTATTAGTAATTGTCCTGCGAACATAGTCCTTTCTGCTGATGCAAATTGCGAAGCCATCGCAAATTGGGTAGCTCCTACGGCAAGTGATAATTGCCCAAACCTATCGTTTACAAGCAATTACAATTCAGGTGATGTATTTCTTTTAGGAGTAACGCAAGTGATTTATGTGGCACTTGATGGCGCAGGAAATCAAGATAGTTGTACTTTTACAGTAACTGTTTTGGATAATACGCCTCCTGTTTTAGCCAACTGCCCAGCAAATATTGTTTATCAAGTTGTTTCTCGTTGCGATACTACGATTAATTGGATTCCTCCTACTTTGACTGATAATTGTAGCGGCGCAAGCATGACTTCTAATTTCCAACCGAATGATGTATTTACGGCAGGAACGACTACGACTGTTATTTATACCGCAATAGATACCGCAGGAAATGTAACCACTTGTCAATTTGATGTTACGATTCTGCCACCCAATCCTTTGGTTGCAACTTCTACAATTTTGTCAAATGTGCATTGTTTGAACGGTAGCGATGGCAGCATTATGGTAGCAATGACAGGCGGCTCTGGAAATTACAGTTATTCTTGGAATACAGTTCCGCCTCAATTAAACGATACAGCTACCAATTTACCTTTGGGAACTTATACCGTTTTTGTGATAGATGATAGCGCGAGTGCTTGCGTTAATCCTGTTTCTAGCACTACCACGATTACGCAAATGGCGGTGTTAGATGTCGTTGCGACAGGTACTAATCCTACTTGTTATGGTTTTGCAAATGGTCAAATTACCGCGACTGCTTCCGCAGGTACGCCTCCTTATAGCTATTCTTGGGCAAGTGGACAACAAACCGCACAAGTAAACAATGTCCCGATTGGCACATATTTAATGTATGTAACGGATAGCAAAAACTGTATAGATACGGCAAGTATTACGCTTACGCAACCTGATTCGTTGTCGGGTTCGTTTTCGCAAATTAATGTGGACTGTAAGGGGAATAAAACAGGTATGGCGCAAATTAGCATGACGGGAGGAACGCCTGCTTATAGTTATGCTTGGTCAAATAATAAAACCACGCCACAAATTAACAACCTTGGGGCTGGAATTTATACAGTAACAGTTACCGATGATAATAATTGTGTTTATACACATACTTATAATGTTACAGAACCTGATGAATTGCTGATTGCTACTACGCAAACGCCAGTTATTTGTCGCAATTCTGCCACAGCTACCGCAACCGTTTCTATTCAAGGAGGAACACCTGCTTATACTGTTTCTTGGACAAGTACTCCTTCACAAAATACCTTGACTGCGACCAATTTGCCTTCGGGAATTTACAAAGTGTTTGTAACAGATGCACAAGGTTGCAAGAAAGTGAAGCAAGTATATTTTACTAATCCTGCTGAACTCTCTGTGGTTTTGGAAGATACTTTGCCTGTGTATTGTGATTGGGCAAATGGCATGATTCAAGTGAAAGCAAAAGGCGGTTTGCCTCCTTATACTTATATTTGGGATACGAACCCTACACAAACGGGGGAAATTGCCAGCAATTTATATGAAGGTACTTATCAAGTTTTGGTAACGGATTCTTTAGGTTGTACCGATTCTTTGACGCGCAGTTTAAAAAATGTGCCGCCCGCGATTCCTAGTTTTGAAAGTGTTCCACCTTATACGGCTCCCGTTTTGCTTTCGCAAGCCAACATTCAATTTGTTAATACAAGTGTAGGGGCTATTGCTTATTCTTGGGATTTTGGCGATGTCATTTTTAATACAAGTGATAAGAAAAATCCGAAGCATGAATTTTTGGAAACAGGCACTTATACCGTTACCTTGACTGCCTACAACAAATATTACGAATGTCCCACAGAATTTAAGGCGACTTATGAAATTATTTTTGATGGGGCTGCCTTTTTGCCGAATACCTTTACCCCAAATGGTGATGGAATTAACGATTTCTTTGGGGTTTATGGTGATGGTTTGGTAAGCGTGAATTTGCAAATCTTTGATAGATGGGGCAAGAAAATTTTCCAAACGAATCAAATTGGTGATAGTTGGGACGGTACAAAGGACGGGCAAAACATGCCAGAAGGAGCTTATACCTATCAAATGGAGGCGATTTTTAATGATGGCAAAAAGTTAAGCCGAGGCGGAACGATTTTGATTATTAGATAAGAAGGAGCTTAAAGGTTAAAGCTATTAGGAGTTGTGGG
>JBJXHA010000402.1:0-3330 GCA_046160275.1 Bacteroidia bacterium
GCTCAAAAATATCGTTTACCGCAAGAAGTTCGGGATTTTATTCGCTCTCATCATGGTACTACGCGGGTAGAATATTTTTATCATAGTCATCTTAACCAAAATCCTACTGAAAATGGAGTGGAATTGCTTAGAAATTTTTCCTACAATGGACCCAAACCTGAAAGTAAAGAAACGGCAGTAGTGATGATTGCGGATTCAATAGAAGCTGCCTCTCGCTCGCTCAAACTGTATTCTCTCGAATCCTTGACAGATCTCGTAAACAAAATCATTGATAGTAAAATACAATCCAAACAATTTGATAATTGCAACTTGACTTTCAATGACTTAACGAAAATACGCGCTTCTCTTATTCATCAACTTTTGCATATTTATCACACCAGAATTGCGTATCCTGAGAAGAATGTCATTTGAATATAAAGGAAATTTTGCGATTTATTCTGAGAAATCATCACGCAATAACATTTCCAACCTCTCAGGCAGGCGCATAATCATGTGTTTTTCATCTTTGAGCATAAACGGAAATAGCTCGAATTCGCCCTGATAATACCAGTAAAAATGTGTGTTGATGTTGCCTGGTTGCCCATCATAAAAGCGTTCTACCAAGGGAATGAGCAACTCTATCATTTTCATAAAGGATAAATCATTAATGGTATAAGCAAAAGCTACACTTTTGGCAGGAATAGCGACTACACTACCATACATTCCAATCGTATGATAGGCATTCCTTTGAAAATCAAGGATATAACTTGCCGCAAAATCGCTGTGAAAAAAAGTGTGGAAAAAATATTCTTCGGGTAAAGGTACTTGTTGCGTGTTAATGATTTCTTTATTGACATTGTCTTGGGCAATCTCAAACAATTCCTCCTCTGATACGCCCCATTCTGTTAGGTCATCTTTGCGCAAAAAACGAAGTTGTTCTTCAAAATCAAGTACCAAAAAAGTATAAGTTTCGGGGAAATCTTGGCGTTTAATCAGTTCTGCTTGGATGTCAGGCAAACCAAAAGTATCAGGTTTTATCAAGGTTTTAAGCATCGTTTGCGCATAATCAAAATCCTTGAAAAAATAATTATAAGCAGCCGAATGCTCCTTAAATCTGCTAAAATGCTCAATTACAACGCCTTCCCATGCTTCTTTATCGTAAAGTAAACAGTTACGAATTAAGTTGTCTAATCCAAAATGAATGTCCTTGCCTTCCCCTTGACTAGCCACAATCACCGCATTACTCACTTGGGTAATGTTCCACTGTTTTTCCAAAAAAGAGATAGAAAGGCGAACAATATGCGTATAATCCTCCTGAGAAACTACCGCAAGCAAATCATTGGGAAGCGTGAAATCTATCATGGGTTTAAAAATTTTCCAAAAGTACAGACTTTTTTTGAAAAACAGGAGATTTGTGATGAATACTTACCTAAAACCTTAAAAACTTCCATAACTCCATAAAATAGCAGATGAGAGTAAGTTAATTGTTTAATAGCGTTGAAATTATTTAATATTATGATAACAAAAATTATATTTTAAAAATAAATTTCAGTAAAAAATAATATTTTCTGCTTAGGTTTTATCAACAGAACGCACTAAGGTAAGCAGAGGAGGGAACCGAAAATCCTTGGAAGTCCGAAAAGAGTAGGAAGTTTATATTTGGTTAAATTATGAAACAAGTATTTTATGTGTGGCTGTTGCTGTTAGGAGCAATGACGAGCCAAAGCCGCGCACAACAACAAACGACACCTCATTCTTATTGGTCGTTTGATGGATTAGCGCAAAATTGCGTTTATTATTCAAGTTCGCAATCTGGGACTCCACCATCTCCACCTGCGGGTTGTAGCTCAACAATGGGCTACACGAGCATCGTTCCCGCACCTACGCTCCCACCACAAGTGATAGGAGTTGCGGGAACGAATCCTACAAATAACTATTTTAGTACACTTGGCTCTCAAGCAAGAAGTTGTTTTACGCAGCCTGCAAGTTCACCCTTAGGAAGCAATGTAAGCAATGGTATTAGCATTGAGTTTTTGATGAGGTTAGATTACGACAAAATGAATCAGCAAAAGATTTGGATTAATCTAGGTAGTCCTCTTTCTATCATCAATGCTCCTACCAATCTGTTCTATTTGGAGATTCTGCCTCAAAGCGATAGGATAAATATGTGTGGAACAGCAATTACCATGAACAAAGCAGGGGTAGAAGACATAGGGTATATTATGGATAATCAGTGGCACCACTTTGTTATGCAACGCTATGTGGATAACAATAACAATAATGTATATGCGCAACTTTGGATAGATGGGCAATCTCCAGGAAGTTTTAAGATAAACTTAACGGCAGCAGCAGCAGCTCTCCCTCAAACAGCTACTACCGCCCTTATTCAATCCATCATTAATAACGACCCTACTACTTATGCAAACCCTTCTCTTGTATTTACAAAATCCTCTCATGCCTCTATTCCACTTAATATTGATATAGACGAGATAGCAATGTATGGCGCAAAATTACCTGATAGTGAGATTTATGCTCACTATCATAATGCGATTCAAAATCAGGTTGTTTATACCTCCACACAAAATTGGAATACACAGGCACCCGTTGCGCCAGTCGTAACAACAGATCCTTTGGAAGCATTACCTAGCAATTATGCGTTTTCACCTTTCTCTTATAAAAGTACTGTTGAGCAACTCAAAGATTTTGCAGTTCCGCGTTATCACCCTGATAATCAACTTGAAACTAATTTTTCATATTGGACGAATATGCGACAGGATGCTTGCCCTAGCAGTCCATCTGGAACGGGCGGAAATGTGATGGCGTGTATTAGTGCAAGTGATTACACCAGCAATTCTCCTTTTGTGATTCGCATGAAAGAACTACAACTAGAGCGAGCCAAGTATTTTCGTCATAACCTAAACTTGGGGAACGCAACGATTACGGCTCGAAATGCCAGTGGAACCTACCCCCCCTATCCAAACTATGAATATGTAGTGTTAGCGAATCAAAATCCATTGTTGAAAACAGAAGTAACCACTTTTTGGGGAGTAATAGACCCGCGAAAAACTTGCAATGAGACTTTCGATCCCACAACTTTTAAGTGGACGGACGCGAATAATGTTTGCTATTCCACCAACCCAGGAGGAGGTGCTACCCCCCGTTATAAACCCTATCACAGCCAAATTCACCAATATGCAACAGACGATGGGGCAATTGTAAGAGGAAATCCAAATAGTAAACTACTTACGATTGCTTCTGACCTGACTCGACCCTTAGATTATGTGCAGGAAAATGCAGAAAATGATATTTCTTATATGTACAATTCTTGGCAGGCTTATCATGGAATAAATG